>JANNKS010000150.1:0-7901 GCA_031396425.1 Rhizobacter sp.
CCTTGATCTCCAGCAGATGGCCCACCGCCGAGGTGACGATGTAGGTCTCGCTCTCGAAGTATTCGTCGTGCTTTTCAAACTTGCCGGCGTTGGGCGTCAGCGAGCGCACGATGTCCTGCGCCACGGACGGCTTTTCGGCAATGATGAGTGACTTGGTCATGATGTGATGAACCGCTTCAATACAATCCGTGCCTCGCGCGCGCACGTGCACGCGCCTGCACCCCTGTGCGCGCCCACGCGCGCACCCATGAATTCAATGTACCCAAAAATTTTCAGATGCCGCAAGCCGCCCGCTCCAAGCCCCCGCGCAACGCAGTAACTGCAGCGCCCGCCGCTGCCGGCCGGCGCATCCAGGTGCGCCGCTCGGGCGTGCATGGTAAGGGCGTCTTCGCGGTGGCCGCGCTGGCGCGCAAAGAGGTGATCATCGAGTACAAGGGCGAGGTGATCAGCTGGAAGGAAGCGCTGCGCCGCCACCCGCACGATCCGAGCGACCCGAACCATACCTTCTACTTCCACATCGACGACGGCAACGTGATCGACGCGAAGGTCGGCGGCAATTCGGCGCGCTGGATCAACCATGCCTGTCAGCCCAACTGCGAGGCCGATGAAGTGAACGGGCGCGTCTTCATCAAGGCCTTGCGCGGCATCCAACCCGGCGAAGAACTGTTCTACGACTATGGCCTGGTGCTCGACGAGCGGCAGACCCGCAAAGTCAAAAAGCAGTTCGAATGCCGCTGCGGCTCGCCGCGCTGCCGCGGCACCATGCTCGCGCCGCGGTCGCGCCAAGTTGCCTGATCGTGTCGCCCCCGCCGAGCCCCGCGTGACGACGCCCTCCGCCCCAGCCCCCCTCGACTGGCGCGGCGACGCGCTGCAGCGGGCGGTGGCGCCGCACTGCACGGGCCTGGAGTTCCAGGTGCTGGCGCAGGTCGACTCGAGCAACACCCGCTTGCTGGACGTGATCCGCAACAGCGCCGAGCCACGCCACGAGCCACTGCTGCTGGTGGCCGAGCACCAAAGCAGCGGGCGCGGGCGCCAGGGCCGGCGCTGGGCGTCGCAGCACGGTGCTTCGTTGACGTTTTCGCTAGCCTGGCCGCTGCAGGCGCACGACCTGTCCGGCCTGTCGCTCGCCGTCGGCGTCGCATTGGCCGATGCGCTCGACCCGCACGCGGGCGGCGCGCCGCGCATCGTCCTGAAGTGGCCGAACGACCTTTGGTTGCTGGACGCCGCGCCCTCTTCCGGCCAAGTCGATGCCGCACCTGGGCGCAAGCTCGGCGGCATCCTCATCGAAACCCTGCATCGAGGCACACAACGTTTCGCCGTCATCGGCATCGGCCTGAACATCCGGCCGGTCGCGGTGGACGACCCGAGCAGCGGCATGGCCTGCCTGCAGGAAGTCGACCCCGGCCTCGATGCGCCACGCGCTTTGCACCGGGTCGCGCCGCCGCTGGTTCGAGCGCTGCGCGAATTCGAATCGGCGGGGTTTGCCGCCTTCGCCGCAGGCTACCGGCACCGCGACCTGCTGTTCGGGCGCGAGGTGCGCGCCGGCACGCTGGACGGCGTGGCCGACGGCGTGGCCGCGAATGGCGCGTTGCGCCTGCGTCGCCCCGAAGGCATCCAAATCATCGTGTCGGGTGAAGTGAGCGTGCGTTTGACCGACGCTGGCGCGACGAGGCGCCCGGTGCCATGCTGAGGCTCGTGGTCCTGCTGCTGGCGCTGGCCAACCTGCTGTTTCTGGGCTGGAGCCTGGGCTGGCTCGATGATTTCACCGGTGTTCGTGCTCGCGGTGACCGCGAACCGGAGCGGCTGGCGCAGCAGGTCAAGCCCGAGTCGATCCGGATCCTCTCCGGCGGATCGGCGCGTGGCGCGACGGGCGGCACCGGCACGTCGGGGCCCGGTTCGTCCACGCTGGGCAGCCCCGCCACGAGCGCCGCAACCACGCTCGCCGATGCGTCGCAGCGTCCGGCGTGCCTGGAAGCAGGGCCGTTCAACGCGGCGCAGTTCGCCACGGTGGAAGCGCTGCTGCAGCTCAGCCTGCCGGCTGGCAGCTGGACGCACCTGAAATCGGACCGTGCTGCGTTGTGGATGGTTTACATGGGCCGGTTCAACGATCCTGAAACGATGACCAGACGCCAGGACGAGTTGCGCCGCCTCAAGGTCGAGTACGAGGTGCTGCGCACGCCGAGTGAGCTGGCCCCGGGCCTGTCACTCGGCCGCTTTGAAGTGCGCGCGAATGCGAACAACCTGCTCGACCAGCTTTCGCAGGCCGGCGTGCGCAATGCCCGCGTGATCGAGGCGGTGCCGGCCGTCAGCATGCATGTGCTGCGGGTCGACAAACCCAGTTCGGCGATTGCGGCGCAACTGGCCGATCTGCGCGCCGATGCGCTCGGCAAAGGCTTCGTGCCGTGCGCGAAGCCGTGACGCAGCGCCTGCGCTGAGTCAGGCGCGGCGGCGGGACAGCAGCGCGACGGCGAAAGCCAGCGCGAACAGGAACGCCGGGCTGGCCGCGCCGCCACCGCCGCCGCCGCCACCGCCGCCCGTGGCATTTGCGTCCAGATCTTGGCCAAGCGCGATGGCCGCGATCACGTCAGCGCTGTCGATGTTCGCCGCTGAACGGCTCAGTGGCGCATAGGCGAGCGGGTCTTGCGCAAAGCGCAGCGCCTCATCGGCGTCGAGCAGGCCCGCGCCGCAGGTCGACGTCGTGCACACACAGCGCCCCGGGTTCTGTGCCGAACAGACGCCGATGCGGCTCGACACCACATGCGGGCGCGCCGAGCGTCGCAATCCATCGATGATCTGCGCGACCGTGAGGTTAGGGTTGACGCTGAGCATCAGGCTGATCGTGCCGGCGACGATCGGCGCGGCGAAACTGGTGCCGGCGATGCGGCTGTAGCTCTGCGAAGGGGGCTCGGGTGCGGCGATGCCGAAGTTGTGAATCGTCAGAAGCATGTCGTCACCGAGCAGCGCACCCCAGCGCCCCTCGTCCACCGGGTCGCCGCCCGCAGTGGCGATCGCCAGCGCGGCGCCGAAATTCGAATAGCTCGCCTTGAAACCGTCGCGGTTCAGCGCGGCCACGCCGATCACACCGTTGCAGCTGGCCGGTCGGGTCGGGTTGCCGTGTTCGTTGCCGGCGGCAGCCACGACGACCACACCCTGGCCGCGCAGTTCATCGATCGCGTCCTGGTAAGCCGGACCGCACGCCGCCGTGCCCCCGAAGCTGATGTTGACGATGCGCACCGGGTGGGCGTTGAGCAGCGGTACCCCGCTGACCGGCAGCCCGGCCGCCCAGCGCATGCCGTCGATGATGTCGGCCACGTCGGCGCCGCACTTGCCCGCCACCCGCACCGGCACGATGCGGGCGTTCCAGTTCACGCCCGCCACACCGTCGCCGTTGTTCGTCACCGCCGCGACGACGCCGGCGATGTTGGTGCCATGCCAGGAGCTGTTCTCGATCGCGCAGGCGCTGAACGCCCCGGAAGGGGAAGCCTTGTCCTGTGCGCTGACGAAGTCCCCCGGGTCGGCCGGGTCGGCGTCGCGGCCGTTGCCATCGCCCGCGTATTCCACGGTCGACACGAAGTCGTAGCCCGGCAGCACATTCGCGTCCAGATCCGGGTGAACCGTGATGCCGGTGTCGAGCACGGCCACCGCAATGGGCGCGGCTGCACCAACGCCGGTCGATCTGAGCCACGCGGTCTGCAGGCCCGGCACGCCGCGCAGGCGCGCGGTCAGCACATTGCCATTCGCACCGCTCACCGGGTGCAGCCACCACTGACCGGTGTCACCGGCGCCGGCCGCGAACATCGGATCGTTCGGCGTGGGCAGCTGCAGGCGCCGCTCGCGTTCGTTGAGCACCACCCATTCGACCTCGGGGCGCTGGCGCAGGCGCTCGGCGTGCTGCTCGGCCTGCGCGGCGCTCAGCGGCTGTTCCCACCGCAGGTGCAACGCGGCGCGGCCAAACGCCTGCTGGCGCGTGCCGCTCAGGCCGGCGACTGCGAGCGTCTGCTGAACACGCCGTTCGTGCGCGGCGGCCGCGGCCATCGCGGCCACCGCGCCACTGTCGCGGCTGGCCGACAGCGCGGCCTTGCGCGTCGCCTCATGCGCTGGTGCATCCTTGAACTTGACGAGCAGTCCGTTGACGCGGTTAGTGGAGCCCTCGGAGGCCGTTTGGCTCTGCGCCGCAACCTCGCCTGGGCTGGCGATGCAGAACCACAGTGCCAGCCATAGGGCCGCAGCGGATCGGGACACGAACGTGCCGAAAGGAGGTGGGGGCATGCGGGCTGGAAGGAAGCGCAGCATGCAGGCGCCGCGCGAGGCGGCATGATGCCGCAAGCCCGCCTCGATTCGGCGCGCGCCGAATCAAAGCGTGCGAAGCGTCACGCGCGCGATTCGCGATTGGCAGTGACCCGCAGCGCCGCGACGGCGAGCAGCAGCAGGACGAGCCAGCTGGCACCCAAGGCGCCCCCGCCCGAAGAAGAACTCGTTCCGCCGCCGGGAACGGTCGCAGCCTGCACGGCGATCACGCTCTCGGACGTGGCCTGAGCACCCGTGGTGTCGGTGACGGTGAGGCTGATCCGGAATTGGCCGGCGCCATTGGGCGTGACGGTAGCAGAAGCGCCATCCGTCGCGCCGGTGAAACCGGTGACGATGCCGCTACCGGGGACGAGCGCCCAGCGATAGCTCGCGATCGTGCGGCCACTCGCCACCAGCGAGGTCGCACCGCCCAGCGTCAACGGCTGCCCGGCACGCGGGCTGGCCGGGCTGACCGTGACGCGCGGCACGACACCGACGGCGGCCAGGTTCACGGCGGCACCCGCGTCCAGCATGCCAGCGCCGCAGGTGCCGGTCGTGCAATAACACTGCAGCTGGTCGAATTGCGACTGGCCGATCGGGTTCGGCGGGAAACACTGGTCCACCGGCGTGCCGTCGCCGTTGTCGCCACCCGTGGTCGGGAAGGGTCGCACCGTGGACGTCAGGAAAGTGCGCAGCTCGGCGGGGGTCAGCACGGGCTGCGCCGCCAGAACCAGGGCCGCGGTGCCTGCCACCAGAGGCGCCGAGAAGCTCGTTCCGAAAGAAGCATTGAAGCTATCGGTGTAGATCGATCCACCGGCGTTGTGGCTCGCTGGGTTGGTCAACCCCGAGTTCGAGGTCGTCAGGATCGGAAACAGGCAAGGCGTGTTGGGCGCCGTGTTGACACAATTCCCGCCTGGCGCGCTGATGCTGATCTGCGGCCCGAGATCGGAAAACCCGACCTTGGTGCCGACATGGCGCAAGCCGGCTACCGCGATGACGCCGGGGCAATTGGCCGGTGAGCTCACCGCATGCCCGGTACTGTTGCCCGCCGACGCGATGATGGTGACGCCGGCGGCGTTGATTGCGTTCACGGCGTCGACGTAGGCCTGGGTGCAGACACCATCGCCGCCGAGGCTCATGTTGATCACCTTGGCCGGGTTCGGATTCGCCGGCACGCCCGGCACGCTCAGGCCAGCAGCCCAGCGCATGCCGGCGATGATGTCGGCGTCGAACCCGCCACACTTGCCAAGCACGCGCACCGGCAGGATGCGCACATTGCGCCCGACACTGGCCATGCCAACGCCGTTGTTCGTCAGCGCGCCGATCAAGCCGGCCGTCTGGGTGCCATGCCACCCGCTGTCCTTAACCTGGCAGAAACTGGAATTGAACGGCCCGCCCGGCGTTGTGGCTTCCGCCAGAGTCAACCAATCGCCGGGGTCGCTGGGATCGGTATCGCGGCGACTTAGGTCGTTGGCCACGTCGATGTCGTCGATCATGTCGAAGCCCGGCAGCAAGTTACCGCCATTCGCGACACTCTTCAGGTCCGGATGGTCGAAGCGCACGCCCGAGTCAAGGACGGCCACCACAACGCTGGCGCTGCCGGTGGTGACGGCCCAGGCCGGCTCGACATCGATCGACGACTTCACATCGCCCACATTCGGCCGCAAGTACCACTGACCCGACGCGGGCCCCTGCGTCCCAACCGCCGTCGGGGTGTACAACGGGTCGTTCGGCGCCACAGTGGCGCGTTTGCGCCCATCGGGCACCGCGTATTCGACCTCGCTGTCCAACGCCAGTTTGTCGGCGAGTTGCTGCGAGGTCATGCCGCTGGCGAACACCACCTGCGCCCGTTCATGCAGACCGGCCCCCGTGCGCAACGCCAGCCCATGGCGCTCGCCGAGCGTCTGCGCCTGACGAGCATGCTGGTCGTGCACCGCCAGCGCGCGCTTGCGCAGCAGCACCGCGTCGGCCTTGTACTTGACGATCACCCGGGCCGCCTGCATCGGCTCGGTTTGCGCCACGCTGGGAGGTGCTGCGGGAGTGAACAGCGCCGCAAGCAGCACGCTCAGGGAGCTCAGGGTTTTGCGCATGGGTGGATTGTGTCGGGCAACGTTCTGCAGAAGGAGCTCAAGGCGTGACGATGCGTTTGCGTTCGTCACGCTCGACGGCGTCGAAGTGGCGCCTGTCGGCACGCAGCCGCTCGAGCGCCGCTTCGCAGGCGCTGGCGCCATCGCATTCCAGCGCAACCGCGTGCCACGCGGCACTGGTGGCGGCGAGGTAACGCACAGGCACGCCTGCGCTGCGACTCACCAGGCGGGCGATGTCAGCGCCATCTTCCGACGGCTGGGTGAGCTTGACGATCAAGCGCATCGGTGACCGGGGGGCGGTTGTTTCGCGGGCGCAAGCCGCGACCAAGCCACAGCAAAGCAACAGGGCGGCAAGGCGGGCCAAACGGGACATGCGCCAAGTCTAGGGGGACGATCAGGGTGCAAACCGGCGCTGCGGTAAAGCTTTGTTGCGTGTGGATCCGAAGCCGCCCGACGAAGCCACCGAATGAAGTCACCAAGAAGCGCGGGCCCCACCCGGAGCCCGCCCATTCAGCCCTGAACCACCCAAGTCACAGGCACTATTTGGCGATCACGCGCGCCATTTCCAGCACCTTGCACGAGTAGCCCCACTCGTTGTCGTACCAGGCGACCACTTTGACGAAGCTGCCGTCCAGCGCCATGCCGGCGTCGGCGTCGAAGATCGAGGTGCAGCTCTCGCCGCGGAAATCGGTCGACACCACCTTCTGGTCGGTGTACGCAAGCACGCCTTTCATCGGTCCGTCGGCGGCGGCCTTCATCGCGGCGCAGATCGCCTCGTAGGTGGTGTCGGTCTTCAGCTCGACCGTCAGGTCGACCACCGACACGTCCGAGGTCGGCACGCGGAACGCCATGCCGGTGAGCTTCTTGTTCAGCTCGGGAATCACCACGCCGACCGCTTTCGCCGCGCCGGTGCTGGACGGAATGATGTTTTCCAGAATGCCGCGCCCGCCGCGCCAGTCCTTGTTGCTCGGGCCATCGACCGTCTTCTGCGTCGCGGTGGCAGCATGCACCGTCGTCATCAGGCCGCGCTTGATGCCGAATTTGTCGTTCAACACCTTCGCCACCGGGGCCAGGCAGTTGGTGGTGCAGCTTGCGTTCGAGATGATTGCCTGGCCGGCGTAGCTCTTGTCGTTCACGCCGTAGACGAACATCGGCGTGTCGTCCTTGCTCGGCGCCGACATGATGACTTTCTTCGCGCCGGCCGCGATGTGCTTGGCCGCCGTCTCCTTGGTCAGGAACAGGCCGGTGGCCTCGATCACCACCTCGGCGCCGACCTCGCCCCACTTCAGTTCGGCCGGGTCTTTCAGCGCGGTGAGGCGGATCTTCTTGCCGTTCACGACCAGCGTGTTGCCGTCGACCTTCACGTCGCCCTTGAAGCGGCCGTGCACCGAGTCGTAGCTGAGCATGTAGGCGAGGTAGTCGGGCTCGAGCAGGTCGTTGATGGCGACGACCTCGATGTCCTTGAAGTTCTGCACCGCAGCGCGGAACACCATGCGCCCGATGCGCCCGAAACCGTTGATGCCGATC
>JANNKS010000201.1:0-6279 GCA_031396425.1 Rhizobacter sp.
CCTCAAACGACGTGCCGCCGCGCTCGGCTTCGAAATCAATCCAACCCCGGCCCCAGCGTGAAACGCATCGCTTCTGGGTTTAGTTTCTTGTGAGCCAGCAAAAGAAAGTGACTCGGCAGGCCGGGCCGAGACCCGGCGCGGACTCCCAAGCGACACTGAACGCCCGCAAAACGAATCAGCCGCGACAAGGAACCAAGCACGGCAGCGGCCACACCAAACACAGCCCATCAACAAGCGCCAACCAAGGTCCCATCCATGAAGCAATCACCGGCGCGACGCCTGACCGCCCTGCTCAGCCTGCTGCTGTGCACCACACTGCCGGCGCACACCGCAGAAGTCGGCCAGCCCGCCCCCGCCATCACCCTGCCCGGCACGCCAGGCGAGTTCAACCTGGCGAAGCAGAATGGCAAGGTCGTACTGCTCGACTTCTGGGCTTCGTGGTGCGGGCCGTGCCGGCAGTCGTTCCCGTGGATGAACGAGATGCAAGCCAAGTACGGGCCGCGCGGCCTGCAGGTGATCGCAGTGAATGTGGACGCCAAGCGGGCCGACGCCGACACGTTCCTGGCGCAGGTGCCGGCGAAGTTCGCAGTCGCATTCGACAGCGCCGGCGACACGCCGCGCCGCTATGCGATCAAGGGCATGCCGACGTCGCTGCTGATCGGCGTGGACGGCGTCGTGTTGCAGCAGCACGCGGGGTTCCGAGACGACGACAAGGCCGGCCTGGAGGCCGCCATCGTCGCGGCGCTCGTCAAGGGCGGGCGTTGACGGAGCCGGCCACGGTCTCGGCGACGACGGGTGCCGCGGTGTTCATCGGTCGCATCGCCTCGTTCAGGCGCATCTTCGCGATGCCGCCACCGCCGAGAATGGCGCTGTAGTAGGCGACGTTGCTGAGCACGTTCTTCACATAGTCGCGCGTTTCGGCGATCGGGATGATCTCGGTCCACGCGATCGCGTCTTCGGCCACCACATTGCGCCAGCGGCGCGGCCGTGACGGGCCGGCGTTGTACGCGGCGGCGGCAAGTGCGTACGAGCCGTCGAAGTCGCGCAGCACCAGCTTGAAGTAGCGCGCGCCGATGCGCACGTTGGTGTCGGGCTCGGCGATCATCTCGCGACGGTAGGGAATGCGGTAGCGGCTGGCCACCCATTGCGCGGTCTGCGGCATCAGCTGCATCAGGCCCGAAGCACCCGCCACCGAACGCCCTCCGACGCTGAAATGCGACTCCTGGCGGATCACCGCATAGAGCTGCGCGGCGTCGATGTCGGATTCAATCGCGGCGGCCGCGATCTGCGCCTGGAAGGGCGTGGGGAAGCGCTGTGACAGGTCGATCTCGACACGGGTGCGTTCGCTGGTGCTCATGCACAGGTTCCAGACCTGCGCGTCGCAGGCGCGCTGCGCGGCCGCACGCAGCGACCGGTCGTTCATGCCTCGCAGGCCGTGGCCCCATTCGGCCAGGCCCTCTGCGCGCAAACGCAGGGCCAACAGCGCCAGGCCTCGGCTCAGGCTGGGGTGTTGCTCGGCCGCCGCTCGTTGGAAATCGGTGAGAGCCGGCGGCGGGTCGGGCAGGCGTTTGGGCAGGCCCAGTTCCTCGGCCGCCAGGCGGCCGTAGAAATGCAGCTCGGTAGCGATGCTTTCGAACAATTGTTTCGCCACGCGCCGCTGGGCTTCGCCTGCGGGCCCGGGTTCGGCGGTGGCCATCACCGCGCGAGCCTTCCAGTAGGTCCAGGTCGGGTCGCTGCGTTGCGCCCGGCCCATCGCGTCCACCGCTGCGATGATCGCGCTCCAGCGCTGCGGCGCATCCTGCGAGCGCAGCGCGGCGCGAACCTTCCAGGCCAAAGCATCGACGGTCAGCTCGCTGTCCGCATCGCCCAACACTGCCGCTGCGCGCTGGTACCAGTCGAGGGCCTGCGGCAACCCGTCGATCGCGGCTTCCTTCGCCAGCACGGCCCACGCCGCTGCCACGGAGCGGGCCGGCAACGCGGCCGAGCGCGCGTCGGCCAACGCGGCGGCGGCCGCCTGCGGGTGGCGCGCCGACAGGCGGATGATTGCCAGCACCGTGAGTTCGGCCTCGTCGTTCGACGGCTGGGCGCGCCGCGCGGCCAGATAGCGTCCCGGCTGCAGAAACACCTGATGCACCGTCTCGTTTCTCACGCTGCGCAGCAGCCCGATCGCATGCTGCGCCACGTAACGACGGCCCTGTTCGGCGGCCAGGCGCGAACGCGCCCAGAGGTCGTCGCGCGTGAGCTGGTTCGCCTTGAACAGGCTCTCGACCAGCCAGGCACAGCCATGGTCGGCTTCGCGCTGCGCGAACCACAACTCGCGCGCCCGCGCCGCCACGTCTTCGCCGGCCTGCTGGCGCAGCAGCAATGAATAACATTCGACTTCGCGGTCGTCGAACGACACGACCCGGGGCAGCTCGGCCAGCAGAACCTTCATGTCGCGATGCTTGCCGCGCTCCAGAATCCAGTCTTCGCGCAGCCGCTCTTCGACCAGCGTGCCAGGCCAGCGGGCATAGAAGGCCTCCAGATCGTTCTGCGTCGCCTGCCGCAGCCGCAGGTGGAGCTCCCAGTAGTCGACCCACATCGCCAGCGGGTCGCCCTGAGCGGACAGCCGGTTGCGCAGCGCCACCAAGGCACCACGGTCACGCCGCTCGAACGCGGCACGGGCGATCACGAGCGGCTCGCTCGCCAGTGCGTCGGTCGCCGGCCGCAAAGCGTTTTGAGAGCGCTTTGCTGCGTGCGCCGGCACTCCCAGCCCCACGCTGGCGAACAGCAGCCAGGCGATGACTGAAAACAGGTTCAAACCGCGGCGCGCGAACGCGCCGGGAAACACTTGGCAATGCATGCTGTGGGCCACCGGGCAGGAGTCGACCCATTGACTTCGGCATCGGCTTGAGGAACTTGTTGTTTCGAATCGTGAGCAAGGTCACGCTGCGGACGGGAATCCGGACCAGCAGCGGCGCCGACTTCGCCGGGTGCGCGCTGCAGCTTTCGGGCAGGACTGGCGCATTGTCATCGAGCCCCGGCGTGGCGGCAAAAGGGTCAACGTTCAACCATGCGCTTCCGATGCGCCGGCGCCAATGCCATCGAACCAGGCCGAAATCATGGGGCGCAAATCTATGCAGGCGCGGAACCAGCGTAAAGTAGACGGCTCCAACCGGCGATCAAACGACGTCCAGCTGCCAACATTCCCGTGACCACAGAACTGCTCGCCCCAAGTTGCCGCGCTGAATTTGCCCGTTGCAGTCGAGTCGCCGGTTTGTTGCCGCCGCAGGTGCAGCCGTGACACGCGCCTTCCTGCGAATCGTCGCCCGCGCGCTGGCCGGTGTGCTGCTGGTGGCGCAATTGGCCATTTCTGCTTACGCCTGTCCCATCCTTTCTCGGGCACTTGATGCCGGGTTGCCGGCGTCGGCCAGCGAAGATTCAGCGCGCGCCTCGACACCTGAATGTTCGCCGCTTGTGGTGCTGCAGTCGCGAAGCGGCGACGCCATGGCCGCAACTGCCGACCCGGGTTTCGCCAATCTCTGCCTGGAACACTGCCGCAGCGGCCAGCAGAGTGATCAGGCGCCGACACTTAACCTGCCGACCGTCCTGCTGAGTGCAACGCACGCTTTGGCCTGGTCGCCAAATGCCTTGGTCACACCACAGTGCCAGCCGGACCGGGCGAGCCCATCCCTTGCGGCAGGCCCGCCGCACGCCGTCCTGCACTGCGTCTACCGCCTTTGAGCCTCCCGGCGACACATCGCTGATCGGCCCGCAGGCACGCATCAGCGCACTGCTTGGGCTCGCCCGGGCCCCGAGAGCCACGGCTCGACGTGGCGCCTCGAGAGCCCAACAACACCGTCAATGGTTTGGAGGATTCATGGTCAAGCTTCTATTTCGGCGCGCGCGCCTGCCGCTGCGCCGGTGGCCCGTGCTGCTCGCCCTTGGGGTGGCCTTCGTCGGTTTGCATGCGCAGGGCCAGCACGCGTTGACGCTCGAACAGGCACTTCAGCTTGCGCAGGAGCGTTCGCGCCAGCTCGTCGCGCAGGACGCCGCTGCGTCCGCATCGCGCGAGATGGCACGCGCCTCCGGGCAGTTGCCCGACCCCGTTCTGAAGGCCGCGCTGACCAACCTGCCGATCAACGGTGCGGATCGCTTCAGCCTGACGCGCGATTTCATGACGATGCGTTCACTTGGGGTGATGCAGGAGTTCACGCGCGAGGGCAAGTTGCTGGCGCGCACGGCACGTTTCACCCGCGAGGCCGACGCGGCGATGGCCGGCCGCGCGGTTGCGCTGGCGGCCCTTCGGCGCGATACGGCGTTGGCCTGGCTCGACCGCCACTACAAGGAACGCATCCTCGATCTGCTGCAAGCCCAACGCGCCGAAGCGGCCTTGCAGATCGAGGCCGCCGACGCCGCCTACCGCGGTGGGCGCGGCTCGCAAGCCGACATGTTTTCGGCGCGCTCCGCCGATGCCCAGATCGACGACCGGATCCGCCAGGTCGAACTGCAGGTGGCCACTGCGAAGACGCGACTTGTGCGTTGGGTCGGGCCGCAGGCCGACCAGGCGCTCGCCCCGCCACCCAGCCTCGCGGCCGTGAGCCTGCAGGCCCATGGCCTGGAATCGTCGTTGGAGCACCACCCGGAGCTCGCGTTGATGGCCAAACAAGAGGACATGGCACGCGCCGAAATCGACGTCGCGATGAGCAACAAACAAGCCGATTGGAGCCTGGAGCTGATGTACAGCCAGCGCGGCCCGGCCTACTCGAACATGGTCTCGATCAACTTTGCGATTCCGCTGCAACTCGACCCACAGGAACGGCAGGACCGCGAAGTCACCGCCAAATCGGCCATGGCCGAGCAGATGCGTGCGCTGCGCGAAGAGACAACGCGCGAGCACGTCGCCGAAACCCGAACATGGCTGCAGGAATGGCAGAGCAATCGAGACCGGCTGGCGCACTACGACAGCGCGCTGATCCCACTCGCCGGCGAACGCACGCGCGCGACCCTTGCCGCATACCGCGGCGGCAGTGGCCCGCTTGCCGCCGTGCTCGAGGCGCGCCGAATGGAGATCGATATGCGCGTGGACCGGCTGCGCCTCGAAACCGAGACCGCCAGCCTGTGGGCGCGGCTCGAATACCTGCTTCCACCCGACCCACTGGCACCGGCGCCGCAGCAGCCGGCACTCACCACGAATGGGCCACCAAAATGAAAACACGAACCCGGTTCCAGACCGTCCTGATCGGCCTGTTCGCCATCGGCACCCTCATCGGGCTCGGCGTCGGCGGCCATTGGATCTATACGAAGGTCAACCAACGCGGCGGGGGCTCGACTGGAGTTGCGGCATCGACGAACGCAGCGCCGGCGGCCCCGGCTGCGCCAGCAACACCCGTCGCACCCGCAGCACCCGACGCGGGCCCGATGAGCATCGCCCAGGGCGAAGACGCGACGCGCCGGCACATCACGGACGGCCTGAAGGCGGGCGACATCGACCCGGCCACGGGAAAGAAGATCCTCTACTACCACGACCCGATGGTGCCGGGCAACAAGTTCGACAAACCCGCCAAGTCACCGTTCATGGACATGATGCTGGTGCCGGTGTACGGCGGCGACGCCGCCGACGAGGGCAAGGTGACCGTCAGCCCGCGCATCCAGCAGAACCTGGGTTTGCGCACTGCCGATGTGATTGAGGGAGTTCTGTCGCCGCAGGTGGCAGCTGTCGGCAACATCGCCTTCAACGAACGCGACCAGGCGATCGTACAGGCGCGCGCCACCGGCTACGTGGAGAAGCTGCATGTGCGCGCCACGCTCGACCGCGTGACGCAGGGGCAGGCGCTCGCCGAACTCTATGTGCCCGACTGGATCGCGGCGCAGGAAGAGTTTTTTTCAGTGCGTCGCATGACGGGCACCGATCTGGACAGCCTGGTCGACGCGGCGCGCCAGCGCATGCGCCAGGTCGGCATGAATGACGTGCAGATCGCGCTGATCGAGTCCAGCGGCCAGACGCAGCCGCGTTTCAGCCTCATCGCGCCGATCGGCGGCGTGATCACCGAACTGATGGTGCGCGAAGGCATGACGGTGATGGCGGGTGCGACGCTGTTCCGCATCAACAGCCTCGCGACCGTCTGGGCCAACGCCGAAGTGCCCGAGAGCCAATCTCCATTGTTGCGCCCGGGCGCCAAGGTGCAGGCGAAGAGCCCGGCGCTGCCCGGCGTTACCTTCAGCGGTCGGGTGCAGGCGATCCTGCCGGAGGTCAACCCGGCAACGCGCACGCTGAAAGCACGCCTCGAGCTCGCAAAC
>JANNKS010000081.1:0-6108 GCA_031396425.1 Rhizobacter sp.
CTATGCTAGGATCGGAGACAAAATAGTAGTGACTGTAAAAGATGCTATGCCAGCGGCAGGCGTTAAAAAGGGAACCTCGGCATTGAAGGCGATGATGCCGCCGAACGCCGAGGTCGGGTCGGTCTGGTGCGCTTTCTGATATGCCTGTGCGGCGTTCGCACCGAGGGCCACGCCGCACGGGTTGGCGTGTTTGACGATCACGCACGCGGCGGGCGCGTCGTCGTGCGTGAAGGACTTGACGCATTCCCACGCGGCGTCGGCATCGGCGATGTTGTTGTACGACAGCTCCTTGCCCTGCAACTGGCGCGCCGTGACCAGCGAGCCCGGTGCCGGGTGCAGGTCGCGGTAGAAGGCGGCGTTCTGGTGCGGGTTTTCGCCGTAGCGCAGGTCCTGCAGTTTGATGACGCGGCCGTTCGCCTGGGCCGGGAACTCGCTTCGCGTCCGCGTGCCGTCCGTTTCGACGTGCAGCGATGACAGGTAGTCGCTGATGGCAGCGTCGTAGTTGCTGATGCGATTGAACGCCGCGACGGCGAGCTTGAATTTCGTCGCGGTGCTCAAGCTGCCTGAGGTCTGCAATTCGGCCAGCACTTCGGCGTATTGCGAAGCGTCGGTGAGCACCGCCACATCCTTCCAGTTCTTTGCCGCCGAACGCACCATCGCCGGCCCGCCGATGTCGATGTTCTCGATCGCGTCGTCGAGCGTGCACCCTGGTTGGGCCACCGTTGCCTCGAACGGGTAGAGGTTGACGATCAGCAGGTCGATCGTCGTGATGGCGTGGGCCTGCAGCGCTGCCATGTGCTCCGGCTGGTCACGCCGCGCGAGCAGGCCGCCGTGGATCTTCGGGTGCAGGGTCTTCACGCGCCCGTCGAGCATTTCCGGGAAGCCGGTGTGTGCGGCGACTTCGACCACCGGCAGCCCCGCTTCGGCGAGCAGTTTCGCGGTGCCCCCGGTGGACAGGAACGTCACGCCCAGGGCGCTCAGCCCGCGTGCGAAGTCCAGTACGCCGGTCTTGTCGGAAACGGATATCAGCGCTTGCATGGGTGGGCTTTCATGGCGAGAACGGGTGCAAGAGGGCAACGCAGCAGGTGCGCCAGGGCGATGACGGGCCGACGCGCCCCGCCAGGCCCGCAGTTTCGGCGCAGCGCAAGTGGGGCAGGGGGTTCAATCGATCAGCTTGTGATCGAGCAACTTGCGGCGCAGCGTGTTGCGGTTGATGCCCAGCCAGTCGGCGGCGCGGCTCTGGTTGCCGTCGGCATGCTTGAGCACCACGTCGAGCAGCGGTTTTTCCACCACCGCCAGGATCATCCCGTACATCGCGGACGGTTCGACACCGTGCAGGTCCTTGAAATAGCTCTCCAGGCTGTCGCGGACGCACTGGTCGATGTGTTTCTTGCTGCTCATGCGCTCACTTCCATCCAGGCATCATTGGCTGCCGTCAGACGCGGCAGCACGCGGTGATCTTGCGCCAGCGCGTCGAACCACAACGCCACGGCGCGCAGTTGCTGGTCGCAATCGTCGAGCTGGTTCATCTGCGCACGGAACGCTTCGCCACCGGGCAGTTCGCGCACCGTCCAGCCGATGTGCTTGCGCGCGCTGCGCGCACCGACGGCTTCGCCATACAACTGATAGTGATCGTGCAGGTGTTCGATCAGCCAGGCCTTGACCTGGAGCACGTTTGGCGGTTCGAGCGCCTCGCCGGTGCGCAGGAAATGGTCGATCTCGCGAAAGATCCACGGCCGCCCTTGCGCGGCCCGGCCGATCATCACCGCGTCGGCGCCGGTGGCGGCAAACACTTCGCGCGCCTTGTGCGGCGAGTCGATGTCGCCATGGGCCACCACCGGGATGCGCAGCGCGGCTTTCACGGCGGCGATGGTCTGGTATTCGGCCCGCCCCTTGTAGCCCTGCTCGCGGGTGCGGCCGTGCACCGCGATCATCGCGACACCACGCGCTTCGGCGCCACGCGCAATGCGCACCGCGTTGCGCTCGGCATCGCACCAGCCGGTGCGCATCTTGAGCGTGACGGGCACGCCACGCGGCGCGCACACCGCGACCACCGCCGCAACGATCTCGAGCGCCAGCGGCTCATCCTGCATCAGGGCCGAGCCGGCCCAGCGATTGCAGACCTTCTTCGCCGGGCAGCCCATGTTGATGTCGATGATCTGCGCTCCCCGATCGATGTTGTAGGCCGCCGACTCGGACATCATGGCCGCGTCCGTGCCGGCGATCTGCACCGCGATCGGTGCCACCTCGCCATCGTGGTTCAGGCGCCGGCTGGTCTTCAGCGTATTCCACAATTCCTTGCGCGACGTCACCATTTCGCTGACGGCATAACCGGCCCCGAGGCGTTTGCACAGCTTGCGAAACGGCCGGTCGGTGACGCCGGCCATCGGGGCGGCAAACAGGCGATTCGCCAATACAAAGGGGCCGATGTTCATGACGCTGGCAACGCAGGACGCGGCACTGCTCAAAAAGGAGGCAGCAGTATAGCCGCGGCGTCATTGCCGAAAACGCGCATCAAAACGCAACGTCGGCGTGCCCATAATGAGCCCGAATGGAAGCCTGGTTCGAATCCGTGCTGGCATTGCTGGCGTTGCCCAAGTTTGGCCTGTCCACGGTATTCGTGGTGGCGCTCGTTTCGGCGACGTTGCTGCCGCTGGGCTCCGAGCCGGCCGTGTTCGGCCTGGTCAAACTCAACCCGGACATGTTCTGGCCGGCGGTGTTGGTCGCCACTGCGGGCAACACGCTCGGCGGCATGATCAGCTGGTGGATGGGTTATGGCGCCGAACTTGCGTACGAACGCCTGGCGCACAAGTCGGGGCACTCGCGCGCCTTGCGTTACCTCGAGCGCTTCGGACCCAAGGCCTGCCTGTTGTCATGGTTGCCTGGGGTCGGCGACCCGCTGTGTGCCGTCGCGGGCTGGCTGAAGATGGCGTTCTGGCCCTGCGTGATGTACATGGCGATCGGCAAGTTCGCCCGCTACGTCACGATGACGGCGCTGCTGCTGTGGGTCTTCCCCGGGCAGTTCACTCATTGAAGATCCCTGGAACCTGTTGGCCACCATGAGCACTCCCGCGTACACGTCACTGTCGCAGACCTGGGCGCGGTTGCATCGGCTCAGTCACTTGCAGGCGATGGCCGGCTGGGACCGGGCCGCGATGATGCCGCCCAAGGGCAACCAGGCGCGTGCCGAGGCGATGGCGGAGATGGACACGCTGCTGCATCGCATGCGTACCGAGCCGCAACTTGCCGCGCTGATCGAACGGGCGCACGACGAAGACCTGGGTGACTGGCAGCGCGCCAACCTGCGCGAGATTCAGCGCGAATGGCGCTTGTCGAACGCGTTGCCGGAGGCCTTGGTGCAGGCGCAGTCGCTGGCCGGGGCGCGCTGCGAACATGCCTGGCGGCAGCAACGCCCTGCGAACGACTGGCCCGGCTTTCTCGAAAACCTGCGCGCCGTCCTGCGCCTGTCGCGCGAAGAGGCGCAGCGCCGCGCTGACCTGACCGGCCTGACGCCTTACGAAGCCTTGCTCGACAAATTCGAGCCCGGCACCAGCGCCGCTGACGTCGACCGGTTGTTCGGCGAGGTCCAGGCATGGCTGCCCGACCTGGTGCGCCAGGCCCGGCAACGCCAGGCAAACCATGGCGTGGTTCAGCCGACCGGGCCGTTCGCCAGGAGTGCGCAGCGCGCGCTGAGCCTGGAGGTGATGCAGCTGCTGGGCTTCGACTTCGAAGGCGGGCGCCTCGACGAAAGTACCCACCCGTTCAGTGGCGGGGTGCCCGAAGACACGCGCCTGACGACGCGCTATCGCGACGACGACTTCGTGCAAAGCCTGATGGGAACGGTTCACGAAACCGGCCATGCGCGTTACGAACAGGGCCTGCCGCGCGAGTGGTTGACGCAGCCGGTGTCGCAGGCGCGTTCGATGGGCGTGCACGAAAGCCAGAGCCTGAGCTTCGAGATGCAACTCGGCCAGAGCAAGGAATTCGCGGCGCTGCTCGCGCCGCGCCTGGCTTCGCATTTCGGCGCGCAGGCTGCGTTCGAGCCGCAGGCACTGCACCGGTTGCTCACGCGCGTCGAACCTGGTTTGATCCGGGTTGACGCCGATGAGCTCAGCTACCCGGCGCATGTGATCTTGCGCTACCGGATCGAGCGGGCCTTGATCGAAGGCCGGGCCGAGGCGGATGACATTCCGGCGCTGTGGGATGAGGCCATGCAGGGCTTGCTTGGCCTGGACACGCGCGGCAACTTCAAGGACGGCTGCATGCAGGATGTGCACTGGAGCGAGGGGGCCTTTGGCTACTTCCCCTGCTACACGCTGGGCGCGATGTACGCCGCGCAGTGGTTCGCGGCAATTCGCCGCGCCCACCCCGACCTGGACACGCGCATTGCGCAGGCCGACTTCCGCCCGGTGTTCGACTGGCTGCGCGACAACATCTGGTCGCAGGGCAGCCGCTGGAGTACCGACGAACTGGCACGACGCGCCAGCGGCGAGCCACTGAACACGGCGCACTTCCGGCGCCACCTCGAAGCGCGCTACCTGGGCTGAGAGCGCGCCGGCGAATGCCGGCGCCAGGTCAAGCGGGCTTGCGTGCCGGCCGCTTCGCGGCGGCCTTTGTGGCGGCGCGCTTGGCAACCGTCGCCTGGCCAGCGGCGGGCTTGCCCAGCTTGGCCAGTTGCGCGTTGAGTTCGTCAATGCGCGCCGAGAGGGCCTTGATGTCTTTCGCAGTGGGCACATTCAGGCGCGCCAGGGCTTTGGCGGTGCGCTCTTCGAAAATGCTCTCGAGCTTGTCCCATTGCTGGCCCGCCTTGGCCTGCACTTCGCTGGCCATGCCGGTCATCTTGCCGGTGACTTCACTGAGCTTGGTCTCGGCGACCGACTGCGTCTTGCGTTGCAGGTTCACGCCTTCCTTGACGAGCGCTTCGAACACCTTGCCACCTTCGGCTTGCGCCTTCGAGAACGCGCCCATGCCGGCGAGCCAGATTTGCTGCGCCGAGTCTTTCACCGAACCGGCCAGCGCGCTGTCGAACAGGCCAGCGGCCCCAGCGGCTTGTTTTTCCGCCATTTGCTTGAGTTTCTTGACCATGAAACGGTCTCCTTGTTGGGGTGAGGGCAGGGCAGCCGACCGGCGGGTGCGGCCATGCGGCGAACTATAGAAGGGCTGCGGGAGGGGCGCAGTTTAAATCTCTAGTGAGACGGCTCTATGTGCGCGCCAGTTCGGGAAAGCGCGCAGCGCAGACCGGCCCCGACTGGACAAGAATCGATGCATTCAACCGACCCCCAGGAGAAACGCCATGCAGTACTTCGTGACCGGCGCCACCGGCTTCATCGGCAAACGGCTTGTCAAGAGCCTGCTGACGCGACGCGGGTCCACGGTGCATTTCCTGCTTCGGCGCGAAAGCGAAGACAAAGTGCCGGCGCTGCTCGATTACTGGGGTGTGGGCAAGAACCGCGCGATTCCGGTCTATGGCGACCTGACGGCGAAGAAGCTCGGTGTCGGCGCCGATGACCGCAAACAGCTCGACGGGCAGATCGACCACCTCTACCACCTCGCGGCGGTGTACGACCTGTCGGCCGACGAAGAGTCGCAGGTGCTGGTGAATGTGGAGGGCACGCGCAACATGGTCGAGTTTGCGCGCGCGATTTCAGCCAAGCATGTGCACCATGTCAGCTCGATCGCCGCGGCCGGCCTGTACGAGGGTGTGTTCCGCGAAGACATGTTCGACGAGGCCGAGGGCCTGGATCACCCCTACTTCATGACCAAGCACGAGAGCGAGAAGATCGTGCGCAAGGAGTGCAAGCAGCCCTGGACGATCTACCGGCCGGCCCTGGTGGTCGGTGACTCCAGGACCGGCGAGATGGACAAGATCGACGGGCCGTACTATTTCTTCAAGGTGATCCAGCGCATGCGCCAGATCCTGCCGCCGTGGATGCCCAGCATCGGCCTGGAGGGCGGGCGCATCAACATCGTCCCGGTGGACTTTGTCGTCGCCGCGCTCGACCACATCAGCCACCTGAAGACCGACCAGCACAAGAAGTGCTACCACCTGGTCGACCCGAACGGCTACCGCGTCGGCGACGTGCTCGACATCTTCAGCAAGGCCGCGCA
>JANNKS010000214.1:0-1634 GCA_031396425.1 Rhizobacter sp.
CGCGAACTCGGTGAACTCGGATTCGCCGAAGTGCTGACGCGCAGCTGGCCGGCGAACCAGTTCGTCGACACCCACACGCACCCGTTCGAAGTGCGCGCGCTGGTGCTCGACGGTGAACTGGTGCTCACCTGCGGCAGCGAAAGCCGCAGCTTGCGCGTCGGCGACGTCTTCACGCTCGACGCGCAAATACCGCACACGGAACAGTACGGGCCGAACGGGGCGACCTACCTGGTCGGGCGCAAATACCCGGCTTGAATCGCGAAGCGCGGCGCGGCGCGCGACGAAGGCCACGATGGCCTTGTTGACCGAGCTTGTCGACGGTGTGCTGACGCTCAGCCTGAACCGGCCCGAGCGGCTGAACGCGATCGACGAAGCCAGCGCGGCCGAGTTGCTGCGGGCCCTCGAAGACGCCGAAGCGAACCCGGCGGTGCGCGTGATCGTGCTGCGCGGCAAGGGCCGGGCGTTCTGTTCGGGGCGCGATGTGTCTTCGGCACCGACCGTGCGCATTCACGACCTGGTGCAAGGCGTTGCGCGGGCCCTGGTGACCAGTGCCAAGCCGGTTGTCGTGAGCGTGCATGGTTGGGCGGTCGGCGCGGGCGCCGAATGGATGCTCGATGGCGACATCGTGATCGCCGGGCGCACCACGCGTTTCCGGTTCCCTGAAGTGGAGCTCGGCGTGTTCGCCACCGGCGGCGTGACCGCGCTGCTGCCGCGCCTGGCCGGCCTGGCGCGCGCGAAGGGCCTGCTGATGCTCGGTGAGGAGTTTTCGGCCGAACAGGCGCTCGTCTGGGGTCTGCTCTGGGCGGTGGTGGACGACGCCGAGCTGAAACGCGAAACCGCACGCATCGCGCGCCGCCTTGCCGGCCTGGACGCCGCGGCGCTGACCCGATTCAAAAGCGTGCTGCGGCAGGTGAGTCTGGACGAGTTCGATGCCAGCGTCGACGCCGAGACGCGCATGCAGGGCGAACTGATGGCGCTGCGCAGCGCCGCAGGGCTGAAATAGCCCGCCGCGGCGGCTGCGCTCTTGCGGATACCGCGCTCGTCAGCGGCTGTGCGACCTTACTTGCCCAGGCCCATCTGCTTGCCAACCTCGGTGTAGACCTTGACGCGTTCCTTCATGAAGGCGTCCATTCTGTCCGCGCCCACGTTCACGAGTTCGAAGCCACTGCGCGCCGCCAGCTCCTTCATCTCGGGCTCGGCGTTCAGCGTTGCCCACAGGTCCGAGAGGCGCTTGCGCGCCTCGGGCGAGGTCGATTTGGGCACACCGATGCCGCGGTAGGCGCCGTCGACCCAGTCGACGCCGAGTTCCTTGAACGTGGGCACGTCGGGCATCAGCGGGTGGCGCGTCTCCATCGCCACCGCGAGTGCGCGCACCTTGGCCTTGTTGTTGATTGCGAACGCGGTGTACGTCATGCTGCCGTCCACATGGCTGCCCAGCACCGCCATCGTCATGTCGCCGGTGCCCTTGAACGGCACGTAGGTCGTCTTCACGCCGAACGCCTGGTTGAAGCGTTCGTGCGCCGCGTGGTTTGCCGAATTCAGGCCCGAGCCGCCGAGGTTGTATTTGCCCGGCTGCTCTTTCGCCGCCTTGACAAAATCGGCAAAGTTCCTGAACGGGCTTGTCTCGGGCACCA
>JANNKS010000230.1:0-1673 GCA_031396425.1 Rhizobacter sp.
CGCCAGCTGGAACAGTTCCAGGTGGCTGACAGGGGGTTGTTGCACGTTGCCTCCGAGTTGGGTTGATCAAGAACCCATGCTCGGTGGCCAGGCCGCGAACGGCGCGCCGATTCGTCGCAAAAGCTGGCCGATTCGTCGCGAATCCTGCTCAGATCGTGCTCTGGCGCGACAACAGGCGCCCGCCGACCCGATATTCCGTGGGCGTCATCCCGAAACGCTGCCTGAACGCGCGGTTGAAAGGGCCGATCGAGCCGTAGCCGCAATCCAGCGCGATCGTCAGAATCGGCAGGCTTTCGGCACGCAGGCGCGCAGCCGCTTCGGTGAGCCGGTAGTGGTGCAGGAAATCGTTGAAATTGCGGTAGCCGAGTTCATGGTTGATGAGCGCGCGCAGTGCCGCCTCGCCCAGGCTCAGCGTTTGCGCCAAGGCAGCCAGCGTCAGGCCGTCCTGGTGGTAGAGCTTGTCCTCGGTCATGGCCCGCTGCAGACGCGTCAGCTGGGCACTTGCCTTCGGCTCGGTGAGGGGCGTGGCTCCGGCGGGCGCCACCATTGCGAGGCGCGTTTCGGCGTGCCGCGGCTGTGTACCGGTGACGCCCAACACATGGTCGAGCGAACTCCGGGCAATCACGCTGGCCAGGCCGAGCGAAATGCCGCCAATCGCAGCGACGTGCAGTGCGGGCAGCCAGGTGCCAGGGGCGCGACCGCGCAAGGCCAGTTCAACCAGCAGGACGATGGCCGCATAGGCGCCAATTCCACCTGCTACCCAGCGCCGTGCGGCGCGCCGGGGTTCGACCAGGTCGCTGTGCCAGCCGTGCAGCACCTCCCACAGGGCAGCCACGACAAACAGCAGAGCTGCGGCGGCAAAACCGAGCGAGCCTGCCGAGGCCAGCGGGTCGGGCATCAGCTGCGCAGCGCTGGCCAGGCGCGGGCCGTGCACCGCCAGGCCCCAGCTTGCCAGGCCGAGCCCGGCCGCTGCGGTGGCCCAGGTCCAGGCGAATTCATCATCGAACAGCGCCCGCGCCGCCAGCCACAGCCACGCGCTCGAGCTGACGCAAAGCGCGAGCACCAGCCAGGTCAACAGGGGCGGCAGCGCGAGCATCAGTTCGATGCGCTGGCAGAACAGGTAGGCCAACACCGAGAGCGTGAACAGGCCCAGTGCGGTACGCGCCGCAGGCCGAGGCCCGGGAAGCGCGAGTTGGACCAGGTGAAATCCGAGCAGGCCTGCGACCGCGCCGCGCAGCAGCAGGTCCCATTCGATGGCGCCAAGGGGTATCGGAGTCACGAGCCACATTCTGGGCCCTGTGGCGTGGAAATCATTCGACAGCCGGCCGCGTACTCGTCATGATCGACCTGCATTTCAGCCGCTCGGACGCCGACCGGGAGAACACGCTCATGACGATTGAAACTGTCGATGCCATCATCATCGGCGCCGGCCAGGCCGGCCCGGCGCTGGCTGCGCGCTGCAGCAAGGAAGGTTTGCGCAGCGTGATCATCGAACGCGGCCACTTCGGCGGCACCTGCGTCAACGTCGGCTGCGTGCCGACCAAGACGCTGGTGGCCAGTGCGCGCGCAATTCACCTCGCGCGCCGCGGCGCGGAGTTCGGCTTCCACGCCGGGGACATCCGCGTCGACATGGCGCGTGTGAAGGCACGGATGGACGGCATCGTGCGCAAGTC
>JANNKS010000239.1:0-4619 GCA_031396425.1 Rhizobacter sp.
AGCCGATGCCCACGGCATAGAGCAGCACGTCGCGCTCGGTGTAGGTGATCGCGACGGGGTCGCACCAGGGGCCCGGTTGGTCGTCGGGCAGCAGCAGGCGGGGGTGGTAGGTGGCCATGGTGGTGGGTGATCTCCGTCAGTGATAGGCCGCCAGTGCCTCGTCGAGCGCGCGCTCCAGATCGGCGACGGTGGCGCAATGGGCGAGCGTTGTGCACAAGGGCCGGTAGCGCAGGATATCGCTGTCGCCGCTGCCCCAGCGCCCCGGCGGCTCCGGGCACAGCCACACCACGCGCCGGGCGCGCTCGGCCAGCTCGGCGAACAAGTCCAGCCGCGGGTCGGTGCCGTTGCCGCGGCCGTCGCCCAGCACCAGGAGCGTGGTGCGGCGGTCGATCGTTGCGAGGTGCCGCTCGTGCAGGTCGGCCCAGGCCTGGCCGTAGTCGGTCGAGCCCGAGCCCACTTCCTTGAGGATCAGCGCCATGGCGTCGTCGAACGGCAGCGATTCGAGCGGCGCACTCACGTCCTGCAGCCGGTTCGAGAAGGCAAAGCTGCGCAGCTCGCCCACCACACCGTGCAGCGCATAGAGGAACAGCAGCAGGAAGCGCACCTGCGCAGCCACCGAGCCGGACACATCGCACACCACGACGATGCGTGGCTTGTCGCGCCGGCGCTGCTTGAAGGCGAGCGTGAACGGCACGCCGTCGTGGCCGGCATTCGCGCGCAGCGTGCGGCGCATGTCGAGCCGGCCGCGCAGTTGCACACGCTGGCGGCGCGAATGGCGCGCCGCCAGTTTGCGCGCCAGACGGGTCACGGCCGCTTGCAAACGCTCCATGTCCTGCGGCGCCATGCGGCCGAGCGGCCGCTGCACCGCCACCTCGGTCATGAAGGTCTCGGTGGCGGGCCGGCCATGGAGTTCGAAGGATCGGTCGACGACAGCGCGCGCCTCGCGCTGCAGCGTGGCGCGGGCGGCGTCGAGAGCACGCGCCTCGGACTGCGCTGCGGCGGAGTCGTCAGACAGGCGTTCCAGCAGGCGCGCCTCGAGCGGCTCGATGCCCATCCCTTGCAGCATGCGGCGCGTCAGAGAGGCTGCTTGAGTGAACAGGCGGATGTCGTCGACACCGGCCGCCGCAGCGGCGCGCGCGAGCGCCAGCCGCAGCGCATTCGCGGCCTGCGGGTCACGGCCCGCGCCGGCGCCTGCGGCCAGTGCGAGCAGCCTGTCCACCGCGGCGTCGCCGGTTCGCGCTTGCGGCTCACTGCCATCGCCGCAGCGTGACGACACGGTGGGAGTCTGGCCCTGCGCGGGCGCGCTGAAGAAGCGCTCGAACACGCGGTCGTGGATGCGCTTTTCTTCTGCCGACTTGGCGAGCACCACGCCCAGCGCGGCCTTCAGGTCGGCGCGGTCCGCGTACCCCAGCAGCGCGACCGCGCGGGCTGCGTCGATCGCCTCGGCAGTGGACGCCTCCGCACCCGCCGCCCGCAGCGCGCGCACGTAGCCGGCCAGCGCACTGTCCATCAGCCGGCGCCGGTCGGCTCGGTCGGCGCCAGCTGCGCCGCCAGCGCGGCGCGCGTCAGCGCACCCACCCGGGGCTGCACTTCGCGGATATCGGTCTCGCGTTTGAGCAGCACGTTCAGCGTGTCGCGCACCAGGGTTTCGTCGAGTGCCGGTGCATGCAACAGCAACAGCGTGCGCGCCCAGTCGATGGCTTCGGCGATCGACGGCGGCTTGCGGATGTTTTCTGCGCGCAGCGCCTGCACGAAGGCGACCAGTTGCGCCAGCAGCGCCTGGGCGATGCCGGGCACGCGCGCGCGCAGCACCTGCTGCTCCAGCACGGCGTCGGGGAAGTGAATGTGCAGGTGCAGGCAGCGGCGCTTCAGCGCATCGCCCAGTTCGCGGGTGTTGTTCGAGGTCAGTATCACGAGCGGCGGTACCAGCGCGCGCACCGTGCCGATCTCGGGGATCGTCACCTGGTAGTCGGCCAGCACCTCGAGCAGCAGCGCCTCGAAAGCCTCTTCCGACTTGTCGACCTCGTCGATCAGCAGCACGCTGCCGCCGTGCTGCTCCATCGCCTGCAGCAGCGGCCGCGGCTGCAGGAACTCGCGCGAAAAGAACAGGTCCTGGAAGCCGGCCAGCTTGGCAAAGGCGCCGTCCAGCGTGTCGGCATCGTTCACCAGCAGGCCGATCTTTTCCTTCAGGATCTGGGTGTAGAGCAGCTGTTTGCCGTACTTCCATTCGTACAGCGCCTTGCTGTCGTCCAGCCCTTCGTAGCACTGCAGCCGCAGCAGCGCAAAGCCCAGCGCGCGCGCCGCCGACACCGCCAGTTCGGTCTTGCCCACACCCGCCGGGCCCTCGATCAGCACGGGCTTGCGCAGGTGATGCGCCAGGTACAGCGCGGTGGCGATCTGGCGCGTGGCGATGTAGCCCACGCCGTGCAGCAGCGTGATCACGTCGTCGATGCTGCCCAGGCCGGGCGGCGCGGCGGAGGCCGGAGTATCGTTCACCCCGTGTCAGGCGAGCGCGGCGTAGCGCTCCAGATGGTGGTCGGCATCGCCGAAACGCTGCACCGTCATCGTCAACCGGCGGAAGGTGTGCGAAATCTTCAGCTCCTCGGTCATGCCCATGCCGCCGTGCAGCTGCACCGACTCCTGGCTGATCAGGCGCGCCGCGTCGGCGATCTTCACCTTGGCGGCCGACACCGCACGGCCGCGCTCCCGGGCGTCACCCCCGGCATCACCACCGGCATCACCACCGGCGTCGACCTTGGCCGCGGCGAGGATGGCCATCGAACGCGCCTGCTCGAAGCTGATCAACATCTCCACCATGCGGTGCTGCAGCACCTGGAACGAAGCAATCGCGGTGCCGAACTGCCTGCGCGTCTTGGTGTACTCGAGCGTCGCGTCGTTGGCGTAGCGCATCGCGCCGATGGCGTCGGCACACAACAGCGCGGTGGCGAAATCGGTCGCTTCTTCAATGTGCGGCATCGCGCTGCCGGCCGGGCCGAGCAGGGCGTCGGCGCGCAGGCGAACGCTGTCGAATCGGATGTCGGCGCTGCGCTGGCCGTCGACGGTGCGGCAGGGGTTCAGCGCCACGCCGGGCGCCGCAGCGTCGACGATGAACAGGCTGGCGCCTGCCGGGGTGCGCGCAGAGACGACCAGCGTGTGCGCCTGCGGCGCGGCGATCACCACGCATTTGGCGCCGTCGAGCACCCACCCCGCGCCCTCGGCACGCGCGGTGGTGAGTTCGGGCGCCAGTGCGTAGCGGCGGCCCGGCTCCAGGCTGGCGAAGGCGAGCCGGCGCGTGCCGTCGACGAGCCCGGGCAGCAGCGCAGCGCGCTGCGCAGGGTTGCCGGCGCGCGCCACCAGGCGGCCACCGAGCGCGATGTTGTCCAGCAGCGGCTCGACCACCAGCGCCTCGCCGCAGGCCTCCATCGTCGCCATCAGGTCCATCGCGCCGCCGCCAAGCCGCCGTCGGCCTCGGGCAGCGCCACGGCGGTCAGGCCCAGGTCGGCGAAGGTGGCCCAGGCGGTGTCGCTGAAACCGCTCGCCGAGCGCACGATGGCCTGGCGTTTTTCGAAGCCGTAGTCGCTGGCCAGGACCTTGCGCACCGAGTCGGCCAGTTGCTGCTGTTCGTCGCTGAGTTCGAAGTTCATGCCGTGCTCCGGGTGCGGTGCTCAGAGGCCCAGCGTCATCTTGGCGATGATGTTGCGCTGGATCTCGTTCGAGCCGGCATAGATGCTGGCCTTGCGGAAATTGAAGTAGCGCGGTGCGAGGCGCGAGGTGAAGTGGTCGATCGCGCCGTCGTCCACCGCCTTGAACGGCTGCGCCATCGGGCCCACCGCCTGCATCATCAGTTCGGTGATCATCTGCTGCACCTCGGTGCCGCGAATCTTCAGCATCGACACGTCGGCACCCGGCGGCTGGCCGGTGCGGCGCATCTTGTCGAGAAAGCGCATCGAGGTGAGCTCGAGCGCATCGAGCTCGATCTCCACCCGCGACAGCCGGTCGCGAAAACGCGGGTCGTCGAGCAGCGGCTTGCCGCCTTTCAACTCGCGCGTCGCCAGCGCCTTCAGCGTGGCGAGTTCGCGGCGCGACGCGCCCACGCTGCCCGAGCCCATGCGCTCGTGGCCGAGCAGGTACTTGGCGACCGTCCAGCCCTTGTTTTCTTCAAACACCAGGTTCTCGACCGGCACGCGCACGTCGTCGAAGAAGATCTCGTTCACCTCGTGGCCGCCGTCCATCAGGATCAGCGGGCGCACCGTGATGCCGGGCGTGGCCATGTCGATGAGCAGGAAGCTGATGCCCTCCTGGCGCTTCTCGGTCGTCGGGTCGGTGCGCACCAGGCAGAAGATCCAGTCGCCGTACTGGCCCAGCGTGGTCCAGATCTTCTGGCCGTTGACCAGGTAGTGGTCGCCCTTGTTCTCGGCGCGGGTTTTCAGCGCCGCCAGGTCCGAGCCGGCGCCGGGCTCGGAATAGCCCTGCACCCAAAAATCATCGCCCGCGCGGATGCGCGGCAGGAAACGCGCCTTCTGCTCGGGCGTGCCAAAGCGGTGCAGCACCGACGCGCACATGTTGGGGCCGAAAGCCGGCAGGCCGGGTGCACCGGCGATGCCGAACTCTTCGTCGTA
>JANNKS010000250.1:0-14850 GCA_031396425.1 Rhizobacter sp.
ACGGATCGGTCTACCCTAAACTCGCAACTTCATGCGCACCCTTATCACCGGCTCCGCCGGCTTCGTTGGCACGGGTTTGATCCAGCACCTGCTGGCCGATCCCGCGCAACACGTTGTGGCGGCGTTTACAACCTCACCACCCCGCCAACTCGGAAGCGCCCTGGCCATCCAGGTCAGCGAACTGGGTGCCGATACCGATTGGAGCAAAGCCCTGGACCGTGTTGACACGGTCGTGCACTTGGCCTCTCGCGTTCATGTGATGAACGACGCGGCGGTCGATCCGCTGGCCGAATTTCGGCGCGTCAACGTCGCAGGCAGCCTTCACCTCGCCCGCCAAGCGGCCGCCGCTGGGGTGCGCCGCTTTGTCTACTCAGTTCGATCAAGGTCAATGGAGAGGCCACTTCAACCGGCCAAGCCTTTCGTTCCGACGATCCACCTCAACCAACCGATCCTTACGGCATCAGCAAGCACGAGGCCGAGCTTGCCCTGAGTCGGATCGCGACCTCCACCGCAATGGAGTTGGTGGTCGTACGCCCGCCACTGGTCTACGGCCCTGGGGCGCGTGCCAATTTCCGCAGCCTGATACATTGGCTCAGGCGCGGCGTGCCGCTGCCGTTCGGCGCCATCGACAACCGCCGCAGCCTGGTGGCACTGGACAACCTTTCCGACCTGCTTGTGACCTGTACGCGCCACCCGGCCGCAGCTGGCCAGACTTTCCTGGCCAGCGATGGTGAAGACGTCTCGACCACGGACCTGCTGCTGCGCCTGGGACGGGCTCTGGGCCACCCTGCACGGCTGGTGCCGGTGCCGCCGGCGTTGTTGAGCACGCTGTTTGGTGTAATCGGCAGGCAGGACATCTCGCGGCGCCTGCTCAGTTCACTGCAAGTCGATATTTCGCCCGCGCGAGATCTGCTGGGATGGCGGCCGCCGATCAGTCTGGACGAAGGTTTGCGGCGAGCGGCGGCAGCCTTTCTGGCCGAACAGGCACGTCGATAGGAGCGGCCGACTGAAGACGGCTTACTCCGCATGACATCCGCTATGCAAAGTCCACTTTCGTTGGCTTTCGCACTCGTGACGGTCGGCCTGCTGGTCGGGTGGTGGCTGACCGCGGGCATGCATCGCTATGCCTTGGCCGCGCAGTTGCTCGACCATCCGAACGAGCGCAGTTCGCACACGGAGCCAACGCCGCGCGGCGGCGGGGTGGCCATCGTCGTGTCGTTCTGCCTGCTCGCGATCGCGCTGGGCGCTGCTGGCGTGCTCACCCAGGATTGGCTTGCTGCCCTGCTGGGCAGCGGCCTGCTGGTTGCACTGGTCGGCTTTCTCGACGACCGTGCCGCGCTGCCGGCGCGCTGGCGCTTCCTGGCCCACGGCGCCGCGTCGTTCTGGTCGCTATGGTTGATGGGCGGCATTCCGCCCGTGCCGGTGTTCGGGTTCGATGTCGACCTTGGCTGGTTCGGTCTGACGCTGGCAGCGTTCTACTTGATCTGGATGGTCAACCTTTACAACTTCATGGATGGTATCGACGCGATCGCCGCCATTGAAGCCATCACCGTCTCGCTCGGTGGTGCTGTATCTTGGTGGCTGGCAACAAGCACGCCTCAATGGCCCGTGGTTGTCGTATTCGCTGCATGCGTGGGCGGCTTTCTTTTTTGGAACTACCCACCTGCAAGAATCTTCATGGGCGACGCCGGTAGTGGTTTCATCGGCATGGTGCTCGCGATCTTCTCGCTCTGGACCGCGCAGCAAGCCACCCAGGTCTTCTGGTGCTGGTTCATCCTCCTCGGCTGCTTCATGGTCGACGCCACCACGACCCTCATCCGCCGCGTACGCCGAGGCGAGAAGTTCCACGAAGCCCACCGCAGCCACGCCTACCAGTACGCATCGCGCGTCCATCGTTCGCACCAGGTCATCTCGCTGACAGTCGGAGCCATCAACCTGATCTGGCTGCTTCCGATTGCGGTACTGGTCGCCCTGCGCCTGCTGGATGGCGTCGCCGGCACCTTGATCGCCTACGCGCCTTTGGTCTGGCTGGCCTTTCACTACAAGGCCGGTGACCGCGCCAGCCAGGGGTTGTGATTTACCCACTCCGCCCACTTTTGTGACCGTTTGTGTTTGCGGCAGCGGCCTCGCATTGCACAATCTCGCCCCATGACCCCGATCCAATTCGTGCGCCGCCTTGCGTTGATGTCACCGCGCGCCAAGGTCTGGGTCATGATCAGCGGCGACGCCGTGTTCCTGCCACTGTGCATGCTGGCCTCGGTGTCATTCCGTCTCGGCTCGCTCGGGTCTGCGCTGGATACCGCGCTGCACGTGCAGGTCATGCTGGCGTTGCTGACCCTGCCCGTGCTGGGCATCGCCGGCCTGTACCGCACGGTGGTGCGTTACATCGACTTGCGCGTGCTGGCCGCGGCCAGCGCCTCGCTGGCTGCCGTGGTGCTGTTGGTGTTCAGCCTGGCATTGTTGTTCCAGGTGCAGGTGCTGCCACGGTCGGCCTTGCTGATTTTCTGGTTCGTCGCGTTTGCCTATGTGGTCACGTCTCGGTTCGTTGCACGCGCGCTGCTGCGTCGTGGCCTGAAGCATGGCACCAGGCCGCGCATGCGCACTGCGATCTATGGCGCCGGCAACGCCGGTGCGCAGTTGGCGCAGACGATGCAGATCAGCGGCGAGTACCAGGCGGTCTGCTTCCTCGATGACCGGCGCGAACTTCAAGGCAAGACGGTGGCGGGCTTGCGGGTGTATTCCCCCGATGAACTGGCCGAAGCCATGTTCCGTTACGACGTGGCGCAGATCGTCGTTGCGATTCCATCCGCCAACACCGCGCAGAAGCGCCGTCTGATTCAGCGCGTTGAAGGTGCCGGCCTGCCGGTGAAGATCCTGCCCGGCTTGTTTGAGCTGGTGAATGGCAAGCCCGGCGTTTCGGACCTGCGTGAAGTCGATGTCGCGGACTTGCTGGGCCGCGATGCGGTACCTCCCAACCCTGCCCTGTTCTCGCGCAACATCACGGGCAAGGTGGTGCTGGTGACGGGCGCAGGCGGGTCGATCGGCAGCGAGTTGTGCCGCCAGATCCTTACGCAGCGGCCGCGGCGGCTGGTGTTGCTGGACCATTCCGAGTTCGCGCTCTACACGATTGACCAGGAGCTGCAGCACTCTGCGCCGCCGACCGAGCTGGTGGCTTGCATCGGCTCGGTGCTCGATGAAGCCCTGGTGCGTGCACTGCTCCAGGCGCATGCGATTCAAACGATCTACCACGCCGCTGCGTACAAGCACGTGCCCATCGTTGAGAACAACGTTCAGCAGGGCCTGCGCAACAACGTCTTCGGCACCTGGAACATCGCACGCACAGCTGCAGAAGTGGGTGTCGAGACCTGCATCCTCATCTCCACCGACAAGGCGGTGCGCCCGACGAACGTGATGGGCGCTTCCAAACGCGTGGCCGAGCTTGTGTTTCAAGCTGCAGCGCTGCGTTCGATCGGCCGCACGGTGTTCTCGATGGTGCGCTTCGGCAACGTGCTCGGTTCTTCGGGCTCGGTGGTTCCGCTGTTCCGTCGCCAGATCCAGGGCGGCGGGCCGATCACGATCACGCACCCGGACATCATTCGCTATTTCATGCTGATTCCTGAAGCAGCGCAGCTGGTGATTCAGGCCGGGGCGATGGCCAAGGGTGGTGAGGTGTTCGTGCTCGACATGGGCGAGCCGGTGCGCATTGCCGACCTGGCTCGCTCCATGGTTCGCCTCTCGGGTCTGACCGAGCGAACCGCTGAGAACCCGGACGGTGAGATCGAGATCAAGGCGGTCGGCTTGCGCCCCGGCGAGAAGCTGTTCGAGGAACTGCTGATCGGTGACGACGTGATTCCGAGTGGGCACCCGCGCATCATGTGCGCACGAGAGCGTCACATCGAAGCCGCGTTGCTCGACAAGATGCTGCAGTCATTGCGCCAGGCCTGTGACAGCAATGACACCGAGTCGATGCTGCGCCAGGTTCGCAATTTGGTGCCGGAGTACCGACCAGCGGACGAGGTGAATGCCGAGGTTTCGGAGGCGCTAGCCAGCCGGTATTGATCGGCCGACAAACTCCAGCGACTCCCTTGCAAAGGTTGAAGCAAGCAGTTCGTAGCCGCCCGGCCGCGCAGCGTTGGCCGGATCATGGCGGCGCATGCGATGCTTCAACTACCTCGTGTTCCACACCCATCCTGCTGGGAACGCTCATCACTTGCAATCCGGTGTGCCGGGCCAGCTCCGTTGCACGCTCGCGATCAACCGGTGTCGCCCCGGGCATCGCCACGATCACATGTGTGGCCCCGGCCAGCACATGGGGAAACGACAAGTCGGCGATGCGCCCCTGCACCTTCACGCCGCTGATCCGCAGGCCCTGCTTGGCTGGGTCATCGTCGAGCATGGCCAGAACGGTCCAGCCGTCGCGCCGGTGGATAGCGCTCACGAGCTGGCGCGCGGCTTCACCGGCCCCCAGAACGAGTGCGCGCCGCGCTTCGCCCTCGTTGCCGCTGGCCATTGCGCGCGCGTGCTCCCAGACCATGCGATAGCTCATGCGCGTGAGGCTCAGCGCCAGCAGGCAGAACAGCGGGTGCAGCAAGAGTACCGCGCGGGCGATACCTGACCACTGCGCCATCAACACCACCAGCGCGCTGAGTGCACCGGCAATCAAGCACGCCAATGCGATGCGCTTGAAGTCGTCGAACCCGAAGAATCGCCAGGGACCGCGAGGCACACCGGTCAAGGCCAGAAAGGCCAAGTAAGCGAGCACCACGCCAATCGAGACATAGTCGTCGTACCAAGGCCGGCCCGGCTGCCAGCGCTCGAAACCGAGCCTGAACAGGTAGGTGACATGCCAACACGCCAGAATCGTCAATGCGTCCGCCGCCATCGCCACGGCCCGATTGCGCGGGCGCAGCGCCGACATGGCCTGGTCGAGCCAGACCCAGAGTTTGCTGTCGTTCATGCCGAAAAGCCTCCAGGGTGAAGGGAGCGTGGGGACGAAGACGGTGCGCAGCGTGAGACCGAGCACGCGCAGGTCGTTGCCAAGCGAGGCCTGGTCGACGTAGTGCAGCGCGTAACGCAGCTTGGTCGGCAGGATGACCTCGATGTATTCACGTTCGGGGTCGCCAGCCTGCGCCAGCAGGGCGTTTTCGTCTCGGTAGCGAACCGAAGCAAAGTCCGTGATCCCGGGGCGCACGCTGAGCAGCCGTTCGCGCCACTCCGGCGGGTAGTGCGCCACATAGCGCGGCACCTCGGGCCGCGGGCCGACAAGGCTCATCGTGCCGCGAAGAACGTCGATCAGCTGGGCCAACTCATCGAATTTGCTTCGCCGAAGCAGTGCACCAACGCGTGTGATGCGACGATCGCCCGCCACAGTCAATTGCGTGGCGCCGTCACCGCCGTCAACTGTCATGGTACGAAACTTGAAGATTCGAAACGAGCGGCCATACCGGCCCACACGCTCTTGTCGGAAGAACACCGGCCCTCGGGTTTCGACCTTGATCGCCAGAGCGATCAGCAGAAGGAGCGGCGCCAGCAACAACAGGCCGGACAGCGCGGCAACGATGTCCACGACCCGCTTGAACATGCCTCAGCCAAGCAGGCAATCGCGCACAGCTTTGGCCACCCGCTGCACCTCGGCTTCACCCATGCGTGAGTACATCGGCAGGCTGAGCATGCGCTCATAGGCGTGCTGGCTGTGCGGGAAGCGATCAGCCGTCAAACGATAACGATCGCGCCAATAGGGTTGCAGATGCAGCGGCGTGTAGTGCACGCTGCAGCCGATTCTGGCCCCATACAGCAACTCGATGAAGCTGTCGCGGCCGACGGGGGCGGAGTCGCCCAGGCGCACGACATACAAATGCCAGGAATGCATGTCGCCGGACGGTGCCTGCGGCGGCAACACCAACGGCAGGCCCGCCAAAGCGTCGTCGTACAGACGTGCAATGCGCGCCCGGCTCTGCTGAAACGCGCGCGCGCGCCTGAGCTGGTGAATCCCCAAAGCCGCCGCGATATCCGTCAGGTTGTACTTGAAGCCCGGCGCCACGATCTCGTAGTACCAGCTCGGCACTTTGGCGGTGAAGCGGTCGAATGCGTCGCGGCTGATGCCGTGCAGCCGCATCACCTTGACGCGCGCGGCAAGCGCCGCGTCGCGTGTCACGACCATGCCGCCCTCCCCTGTCGTGATGGTCTTGTTGGCGTAGAAACTGAACACGCAGGCGTCGGACTCCAGCGTGCCGACCAGCTTGCCACCACAGGTGGTTGGCAGTGCGTGGGCGGCGTCTTCGACGACCTTGATGCCGCGCTTTCGCGCCAGCGGCAGCAACGCCCGCATGTCGGCGGCCAGGCCGCCGTAGTGCACCGGGATCACGGCCTTGGTGCGCGGCGTGATGGCCGCCTCGACGGCGTTCACGTCGATGCACAAGGTGGCCGGGTCGATGTCCACCAGCACCACGTCGGCGCCCAGGTAACGCACCACTTCGGCGGTGGCCGTGAAGGTGTGCGTGGTCGTGATGACTTCGTCACCCGGCCCGATGCCCAGCGCTTCCAGGGCGAGGTGCAGACCGGCCGTGGCCGAGTTCACCGCCAGCGAATGCAGGCTGGGGTCGCCGAGGAATGCACTGAAGTCGTCTTCGAAGCGCCTGGCCTTCGGGCCGGTGGTGACCCAGCCCGAGCGAAGTGTGTCAACGACTTCGGCGATCTCGTCTTCGCCGATGTCGGGCAATGCGAAGGGGAGGAAAGGCAAGGTTTCCATGTAGGCACGGATCTGAATTCAGTGCTTGCCAATCCACGCCAGCACGTGGGTGCGAAACAGCGGCAAGCTGTTGAACACAGTGTAGAGCGATGGGTGCAGGCGCACAGCGGCGCGGGCCAGCGGCGGCGCGAGCGTGACGCGCCGCGCTTGCAGCTGACCCTCGGGGAACAATTCACGCAGGCGGGCCAGCGGAACGCCTCGCACATCCGCATTGCGCGGGTTGTTGAATTGAAAGTCATACCAGAGCACACCTCCGCCGGGACGAACCCATTGCCACATGCGTCGGGCGAGCCGGGCCTGATAAGCAGGATCGAGAAGGGATGAAAACACAGTGGACACAAATACGATGTCGACCGCGCTGTCGCCCAGCGCAAGTTGCAACGCGTCACCGGCATGGACCGTCAACGTCTGAGGCAGACATTCGCGCGCTAGTGCAGTGCGGTCCGGTAGCAACTCGATGCCCTGCAAATGTTCAGGGCTGAACCCCAAACGCAAGAATTCGAGCAGGTTGCCCCCAGTCCCGCAACCTACTTCGAGCAGATGGAGCACGCCGAGGTCTTGATGTCCCAAGCGCAGAAACAGTTTCAGCATCTCACGCTGGCGTTCCTGAACGCTGTGCCAGACGTCGGGTTGCAGCATGCTGTAGCGCTCTGGGTCGGTTCTGCGCGCAAAGCGATGCGCCACGGCGTCGGGTTCACTTTCGGGGTTCATGGCGCACTCCCGTTCGCAACGGCGTCGACAAAGCGCCGCGCCAGTGTCTCGTAGTTGTGATTCGCAACAACATAGGCAAACCCGCGCTGCCCCATCTGGCGCCGCACCTCCGGTAGCAATGCCGCCAGCGTGCGCACCCCTTGCGCCACCGCCTGGGCATCCTCTGGCGGAACCGTCAGGCCACAGCCTGCCTCGGCCACCGGATCATTGCCGGCCTCCACCGAATGCAAAACAGCACAGCCAGCCATCATGTAGTCCATCAACTTGTTCGGAGCGATGCCGAAGCGATAGATCGGTTGGCGCTGCCAGCCAATGTAGGCAATGCCGATTTCGCGCAGCAGGGACGCGATCTGCGCCTTGGGGATCGGGTCGAACATCCGAACGTTATGCAGGCCTTCGTCGCGCACGCGCAAGGCCAGACGAGGCTTTTCCATGCCATCACCGACCAGCACGAAGGAGAACGGCTCGTCCTTCAGAAGCGCTGCAGCGTCGAGCAACACCCCCAGCGCGTTGGGCCGGCCGTGCGAACCGGCATAGGCCACGACAAGCTTGCCCGCCGTTTTCTGCGCGCGGATGTGTTCGAGAAGTGCCTGCTCGAGCGGCATCGAGTCGCCTCGCCAATCGTCAAGCAGCACGCCATTCGGAACGATGTGCAAGCGGCGCAAGTCCAGGCCGTGCGCGCGCATGTGTTCGGCGACACAGGGCAACATTGATATCACCGCGTCGGAATCGCGATAGGCATCGTTCTCGGCCTTCTCACAAAGCATGATGAACGGATGCCATCGCGACATGCCCGCCAGTTCGATCGGCGATGCAGGCCACAGGTCGTGCACCTCGTAGACGAGCCTTGCGCCGGCCCGCTTTGCAATCCGTCGCGCAACCCAGATGTCCATCGGATAAGTGCTCGAAGCGATCACGACGTCAGGTTTGAACGCGCCCGCAATGCGACTGGCATCGCGCCAGAGCTGAGCCAGGAACGCCCAGATGTTGCGTACCCGTGCAATTCCATTGCCCGCATAGGAGGGGGCCGGCAACCATCGGTAGCCGACGCCATCGATCTCCTCTTCGCGCACCGCGCCAGCGCAGTCAGGCTGGTGTTGCCGCACATGCGAAAACGACGCCGCGACGATCTGCACTGCGTGCCCAGAGCGCACCCACTCACGCGCCAGGTAGTAAGGTCGAAACTCCATGCCGTGCCGAGGCGAGCCGGCATAGTGGTTGATGACGAGGATGTTCATCGCGCCCGCTCCGCGTCGAGCTGGTGCAATCGGGCGATGAAACGCCGAACCGCAGGTGCGAACAAGGCGTTCTGTGCGATCCATTCGCGATTGACCTTCGCCACAAGCGCAGACCGCTTCCGAAGGGCTTCGAGGGTTGATTCGGGTGGCGCCGTCAGGTCGTGCCCGACGATGAGGCCGTTGTCGCGATCTCGGATCAGTTCTCGATTTGCCGGCAGATCGCTGAGCATGGGGATGCAGCCATACGCCATCGCCTCGAGCACCGAGACCGCGATCGAATCGCTCTGGGGCAGGCTCAAGTACCACTGCGCGCGCTGATACCACTGCGCCTGAGCGTCGGCTTCCAGCAGCCCCGCGAATTCGACGCAATGGCCTTCAATCAAAGGGCCCACATCGAGACCCAGCGCTTGCGCTTGCGATCGCAGATCGTCTCGCCTCGAACCGTCATTGGCCATCACCAATCGGGCCAGCGGCTGGCGTTGCTGCACCTGCGCAAACAGGCGCAGGACCAGTTCCGGCCGGTAGTTGGGTTCCAGGGCGCGATTGGCGAAGAACAGCCAGGCATCTTTGCCCTGGGCAGGTCGAGGCATTTCATTCAGCCCGAACGGAAACGTCATCACCTCGCCCGCACCCAGTTCATGCATGCGTTCAGCCATGTGCGCCGAGTCGCTGGTGCTCAGCGTACAAGCGCGCAGCACTCGGCGCGTCAGGCAGCGATGCATCACGGAGCGATCTGGCGTCACCAGCACGTCGCTACCCCAGGCTGAACCCACCAGTTGCGCCCGCAGTCGCCACATTCTTTTGGCGAGCCAGGCCAGCGTGCCATGCGAGGTGAGGTAGTGCGCATGCAGCCAGTCGGCGTCGACCTTGTCGAGCCAGGGGCCGAGGCGCGGCAAGGTTCGCAGCACCGCGAGATTGCCACCGGCATGGCGTGGGTTGGTGGCCAGGGCCAAGCGCTGTCGCGCGGGTACCCAGGTATCGAAACCGGCTGCAAAGCCGCGGCTTGAGGCTGCCCAGACGTCCAATCCATCGACCTGCGCAAGTGCCCTCGCCCACTTGAGCAAGTGTGGGCTGTCCCCATCGCCGATCAGCACGAGCCGCATCAAGGTGTTTCGGGCGGCCGGCCTGACGCGCCGGGGTCGGCCCACGCTTGATACTGGGCACGCCACTGCGGGTGGAGTCGCAGTATGGCTTCGTCGTCGTCGCGCGTATCACCCACGCGCTGAGCTGGGCTGCCGGCAATCTTTGAAAAGTCCGCGAATACGCCGCGCACCCGGCTGTGCGAAGCCACGATGCAGCCTTTGCCCAGCGTGGTATTCGCCTCGATCACGCTGTGCGGCCCGATGTAGCAGAACGGCCCGATGTGCACCGGCCCGGCGACAAACCCTGGGCGCAGCTTGACGGGCGTGCTGCTGTAGTCGTTGCCCATCAGGCGCTGGCTGCGATGCGAGCTGTGCGTGACGATGCTTACAAAGTTGGTGATCTGACAACCTGCGTCGATGCGAACGCTGTGGCTCGCTTCGATGAAATTGAAGTGGCCAATGAAAACATCGTCCGCCAGCACGAGACGATCCTCATGCTCGATACAGGTCGTTGGGCCGATCCGCGTGAAGGCCAGCAACCTCCCGTCGTTGGCCCGCTCACCGAACAGCATGCGGAAGAACAGCAGGTGCCACACCTTGCGCCGCGTGCGGTTCAGCCAGGCCCTATACACGCTTGACTCCCGGCACCCAGTGGGCCAGCGACCAGAAATACCAGCCAAAGTAAAGCACCGTCGCCAGCGAAACCGCCCAGGCTGCGGCGAGCAATCCGCCAAAGTGCAGCCCCGCAGCAAGTGCCGCAAGAAACATGGCCTGCCCGATCAAGGCGAGTCGCAGAGCCCAGGCCTGCGCGTCCCAAGCCATCGTGACCACCGCCAGGGGGGACGCGATGAAATGCATGCCGATGTATGGCGCCAGTGCTCGGGCCAGATGGCCGGCTTCGCGCCAACGTTCACCAAAGGCGAGCGCAAACAGTGCGGGGCCGGCGAGCAGGATGAGCAGCACCAAGGGCAGCGCAATCAACGCCAGCATGGCCATCGCCCGGCGCACCGTGGCCCGCGCCGCCATCGGCTCGGCTCCCACCAACTTCGGGTAGAGCGCCTGCGAAAGAGCGCCCCCAATCAGCGTGGCCGGGGCTTTCAGGTAGCGCATGCACAGGCCCCAGAACCCGGCTGAGGCCTCACCCGTCATGGCAACCAGCAGCCCGATCGTGAACGTGTCGGACAGCGCATTTGCAAACGTGTGCGGAGTGTTGAAAAGCGGAAAGCTGCGGTGTTGGCGCGCAACGCGCTGCATCGCGTCACTCGGCACGCGCCACAACCCTGCCCAGCCACCCGCTGGTGCCGGATAGCGAAGCCAGGCCAGCGCCGCAAGACTCGCAAGGATCGGCCCGGTGATCAGCCCGACCGCACCAGACTGAACGACTCCGTTGGCGGCCTGTACCAGGGCTGCACCACCGAACTGGGTGGCGCGGCTCGCCGAGAGCGACTTGAATCGTTGGGCGCGGGTTGACCACAGCGTCAGCCATTGCGCGGCACCCGCCGCGGCAACCGCCAGGGGCAACCAAGCGGCGTGCGCCAGCGCGTGCGTGGCGCTCAGTAGAAGCGCCAACACGACACTGAGCGCCGTGACCGCAAGAAGGACATACAGGCACAGTGCCATCAGGTCGCGCGCCTCGCCGTCATCGGTGGCCATCGGCAGCGCGTATTCGTACCGTGCACACGCAACCACGGCAAGGTTGGCAGCCAGCGCCGAAAACAACGCGAACCGACCCCAATCGTCCGGCGAATAGAGGCGCGTCAGCCAGGGGCCCAGAAGCAGCGGCAGCGCCTGGGCAATCACGCCGCCGACAAGCAACGTCACGGTTGAACGCCAAAGGCCTTGTGGCACCGGCGTCAACTTGCCCTCAAGCATTGCGACCCATCGGCGTGCTGTGCACTTCGCGCAGCGCAGCCCTCAGACCAGCGACGACGTGATCTTGTTGTTCGGCTCTCAGGTCGGCACTCATGGGCAGGCTCAGAACCTGTCCGGCAGCTCGAATGCTCACGGGGCAACACTCCGGGCAGCAAAACTCCGCGTAGGCATCCTGGAGATGCAATGGCCGCGGATAGTGCACTGCAGTCGGTATGCCACAGTGGCGAAGCGCCGCCTGCACTGCATCGCGCTGTTCGACAAACACCGTGAACTGCGCCCACACGCTGACTCGGTCAGCGTGCACCGACGGCAGTCCAAAGCCCGCATCAGTCAACAGGGCCAGGTAGCGCGCGCCAATCTCGCGGCGCCTTTGCAGTTCCCATTCGAAGCGTTCGAGCTTGGCCAGCACCACTGCGCATTGAAGTGTGTCCATGCGCCCACCGACGCCAACGCGCGTGTGCTGGTAGCGGGCGCTCTGGCCATGCACGCGAATTTCGCGGCACGCCTGGGCGAGCGCATCGTCACTCGTGAAGATGGCACCCCCGTCGCCATAGCAACCGAGCGGTTTGCTGGGAAAGAAGCTGGTGCACCCTAGTGTGCTGAGGTTGCCGCTGCGTCGCCCCTTGTACGTGGCACCCAGGCTTTGGGCTGCATCCTCGATGACCGCCAAGCCATGCCGAGCGGCAATCGCGTTGATGGCGCCCATGTCGGCACACTGGCCATACAGGCTGACCGGCAACAGAGCGCGGGTGCGTGGGGAGATGCGCGCCTCGATCAACGAGGCGTCGATGTTGCAGGTGTCGGATTCGATGTCGACGAACACTGGCCTGGCGCCGAGGAGCACGATCATCTCGGCGGTCGCCGCAAACGTGAACGGCGTGGTGATCACTTCATCGCCGGGCTTCAGCCCGAGCGCCATCAGCGAAATCAGCAGCGCCTCGGTTCCGCTGGCGACCGTGATGCAGTGGCGCGCACCTGTGAAGGTCGCGAGCCGATCTTCCAGCTTCTTGACTTCCGGGCCCATGATGTACTGGCCATGATCAAGCACCGTTTGCATGCGCGTCTGGATTTCTGAGCGCAAGGCCTCATACTGGGCCTTCAGGTCGACAAATTCCAAGGCCACGCCGGCATTCATGCCTAACCTTGGTCGTCCGGTTGGCAAGCGCCGTTGAGCAGGCGATAACGCTCGCCGGTGGCGGGGCACGCAGCCAGCGGAGTCGCCGGCCCGAGCGCCAACCGCTCGCCATGGCGACTGACCCAGCCGATGCGGCGCGCCGGCACGCCGACCATCAACGCGAAATCGGGAACATCGCGGTTGATCACCGCGCCGGCGCCGATGAAGGCGTAACGGCTGATCGTGACGCCACAGACCACGGTGCAGTTCGCGCCCAGGGTGGCACCCTGACGCACCAGTGTTTGTCGATACTCGTTCTTGCGCGACACTGCCGCGCGCGGGTTATAGACGTTTGTGAAGACCATGCTCGGGCCGCAGAACACATCGTCCTCGATCGTTACGGCGTCGTAGACCGACACGTTGTTCTGGATCTTCACGTTGTTGCCAATCCGAACTTCGTTGCCCACGTAAACGCCCTGCCCGAGCGTGCAGCCGTCACCGATGCGCGCACCGGCACACACGTGAACGAAGTGCCAGACCCTGCTTCCAGCGCCCAATTGCGCTCCCGTATCGACGATGGCGCTGGGGTGGATCGTGATAGCCGTCGCCATGCAAGTCTCAAAACACCAACGGCAAGCCGACGCGCACGCCATCACGCGCCGAGCGATAGGCGGCGATCAGCACTTCCAGTGAGCGCAGGCCCTCGTAGCCATCCACCTCGGCATGTGCCTCGCCGCGCAGGGTGTTGATGACGTTGTCGTAGTACAGGGCATGGCCGGGTCCATAGACGCTTTCCACGCCGTAGCTCGACGACGCCGCTTTCGCATCGTCCTGGTGTGTGCTGTCGAATTCCCAGTGGTCGATTCGGTTCACGGCCACGCCGCCGACGCGCACCGTGCCGCGTTCGCCGATCAACGTGAGGCTGCCTTCGAAATTCTTGCAGTGCGTCAGCATCGTCACATTGATACTTGCCAGCGCGCCGCTGCGCAGGCGCAGGCTCATCACGCCGGTGTCTTCGGCCTCGATGTTGCGCGCCAGCGTGGCGGTGTAGGCGTGCACGTTGTCGACCGGGCCGACCAGCCAGTCGACCATGTCGACGTAATGACTGGCCTGGTTCATGAATGCGCCGCCGTCCATGTCCCAACGGCCGCGCCACGGGGCGTCATCGTAGTAGCTCTGCGGTCGGGTCCAGAATACGTTGACGTTGACCATCGCGAGGCGACCGAAACGGCCCTGATCCACCGCCCGCTTGACGAGTTGCAGCGTACCGTTCAGTCGGTTCTGCTTGACAACGAAGAGCTTCACACCGGCCTCCCGGCAAGCCCGCACCATTGCCACACCCTCGTCCCACTTCGTGGCCATCGGTTTTTCACTCAACACATGCCGCGCGGCCTGCGCTACGCGGATCGCTTGGCGCGGGTGCAAGCCGCTAGGCGTGCACAACACCACCAGGTCAGATTCCGTGCAAGCCAACAGCTGGTCCAACGAATCGAACCCGGGGGCTCCTGTGAGCGAAACGGCCTTTTGAAGTACGACGGGCTGGTTGTCGCACACCCCCACGAGTTCGACCCGCGCCGCATGTTGCTTCATCGCCGCAAAGTGAGTCTGGGCAATGCGCCCGCAGCCGACGAGGGCGACGCGCAGCTTGCGTTCGCGGATGACAGACTCGGTGGGCATGGGCAATGGGGCAAGTGGACCCCGGGCGGCAGAACGTGAGATTTTATTCGTCCGGCGGCCAATGGCATGGTGCCTCCGAGTCGGCGCCTAAAATTGCGGCTGCCACTCCCCTCCCCGTCGATGTCCACCAACCACCTCTCCGTTCAGAGCCCCCCCCCACCCGACGACAACCAGCTCATCGCCGAACGGCGCGACAAACTCGCCACGATCCGGGTGCATGCGAAGGCCGCAGGTGCGGCGGCGTTCCCGAACGACTTCAAGCCCAAGCACCACGCGCTGGAGTTGCTGCGCAAGCACGGCGACCTGACGAACGAACAGCTCGAGCCGCAGGCGGTGCAGGTGTCGCTGGCCGGGCGCATGATGCTCAAGCGGGTGATGGGCAAGGCGAGTTTTGCGACGCTGCAGGAC
>JANNKS010000267.1:0-9961 GCA_031396425.1 Rhizobacter sp.
TGCCGATGATGGCCACGCTGCCCACGCTCGCCGAACGCTGCGCCGCTGCGGGCACCAGCGTGGCGGCGATGACGGCGCTGCACCGGGCAGCGATGCTGCTGCCGGCGTGGGCGGCGAAACCGTTCGCACTGTCGATGAGCCCGCGGCAATTGCGCGCTGCCGTGACCGGGTTGCTGATCGCGGGCGCAGTATTGCCCTGGTGGTGGGCAGGGTGGAACGGCTTGATGACGGCCTCGCTGCTGCATTGCAGCGCATGGAGCCTGGCCTGGGCGGTGCCGATGCTGCAGCGCGACGCCCCACGCGCTGCAGCGCGAGGCTCGGCCCTTGGCGCGGGCGCGTGCTCCGCAATCGCGCTGATGGTGTTCGGCCTGGCCATTGAACAGCTCGGGCCGGCGGCGCTGCAGGCGTGTCTGGCGGGGCTCGCGCTGGTCGCTTTCGTGGGTGTTGCCACGACCTTGCGTGCGCGCGCGGCCACCAGGCAACAAGGGCGCTGACTGCCTCGGGCAAGCCGCTCTACGACTACTCGAAGTAGTTCGACACTGCTGGCCAAGGGCGAATCAAGCCCTGGCGCCCCCGCGTGCCAAGCGCCACACCATGAAACCCAGCCCCGCCACACCGAGCAGCAGCACCGCCCACAGCAGCCACGGCCGCATCGCCGCGAGGCGCCGTTGCGACTCGGCCTGGCGCACCACCGCCTCCGACTCGTTCCACTCGCCCAGCGTCGCTTGCCCGAAGCGCGGCCGCTCGTCGTCGAGCGCAGGCACCAGGGTGCCGACCGGCAGCGCACCGGCCGGTGCCTTCGCGGCGCCGGCGAGCAGTGTGTACGGCGCGCGCCCTTGGGCCGCGAACACGACGCTGACGAGCTGCGCCTGCGCGAGCAGGCGGGTTTGCGCTGCGTCGAGCGGCGCGGCGCGTTCGTCGGGAACCACGCGCAGATAGCGCAGCGTGCTGCGCAGCGCCAGCGGCGGCGAGGTGCTGAGCGCGCCGGCGCGCTCGATCCGGTAGAACACGTGGCCGGCGAGCTCGCGCCAGGGCTCGTCGACGCGATTGCGCGCCTGCAGCCGCACCGGCGCGATGCGCGTCCCGCCACCCGCAGCCTGGCCCAGCTGCAGGTCGATCTGCACCAGCGGCAGCACGCCACCGAGGTCGAAATGCAACGCGCGTTTGGCCAGTGCCAGGCTGGCCTCGTCGGCGCTCTTGGGGGGCGGCTCGGTACTGGCCGCGATTGACAGCTCGGTCGGGGCGTCGAGCGCGACGGCGCGTTGCTGCACGGCAATTCCCGCCGCACCGGTGAGCAGCGGCGCGGCGCCAGGTTCGTTCCAGACCAGCCGCACGAAGCGGCCGGCGTTGGCCGGCAGCGGTACGTTGGGCTGGGTCAGCGGCCCGCTCGGCGACGCGAGTGCCAGCAATTGACCGGCACCGGCAGCGCGCCAGCGGCGCAGGTCGTCGCTGGTCTCGATGTCGAACCCTGCGCTGAATTCGGCCGGGCCCGACCAGCGCAGGCGCAGCAGCTGGGCCGGCAGCTCGCCGGCCCGGCGTTCGCGCGGGTCTCCCTGGTCGAACAACCAGCCGGGCGAGTTCTTCACCGGCTTGAGGCTGCCGGACCCGGACTGTCGCACGCTGATGCGGTCGCCCTGCACCGTCACCTCCACCGGTGCGGGCCAGGGCTGGCCGGCGGCCGGACGCGCCGGCAGCGGATAGAGCTTGGTGTCGCGCGGCTGTTCAGAGGTTTGATTCGTGTCGGCACGCGGCTGCAGCAGCGCGAACGGCACGCGCTGCGCGGTCGCGTCGACGACGCGCAAATCGCGCAGCTCGGCCTGTTCGGTGCGGCCATAGGCGGATGCGGGCAGCGGCAGGCGCACGAAGGGGCCGGTTTGCTGCACCGTGATGGCGGCGCTGAAGCGATACGGCGGATCTTCAGCATGCGCCGGCGGTGTGGCCACGGCCGCGATCAGAGCCACGGCACACTGCAGGGCGCGCATCAGCGCGCGCACCGATCCGAATCTCCAATGTTCAAGCACCGCCACGAGCAGCCTCCTTCGTCGCTGCGCCGGGCAGCGGCGCCACGTAGCCGATCACGAGCATCAGCACTCCCACACCGATGAACGAGACGATGCGCGTCACGGTACCGCTGCCCGACAGGTCGACGAGCACCAGCTTGAGCACCACCGCACCGAGCAAACCGGCGCCGACGATCCACGGCCCGCGCAGCGCACGCCGCGCCGACCACCACATCAGCACCAGCGCCGTCACGCTCCACAACAGCGTGATGCCGGTCTGCACCGCGAGCGAACGCACCCAGGCGTCGAAGCGATACGGCACGTCGCCATAGTGGTGGAAGGCGCGTACCAGCATCGCGTTGAGCCACACGAACCCGGCAACGGCCAGCACCTGGGGGGCCACGGCGGGCCGCTCACCCAGCAGCGGCTGCGCCGCATCGCTGCGCAACCACAGCGCAACGGCGAACAGCGCGACGCCCACGCCCAGGTCGAGCGGGTTGAGCAGCGGCACATGCGGCAGCGGCGAGGCGGCACCGTTGGACGCCAGGTTCGCCAGCAGCGTCCACAACAGCAGCCCCGCCGCGAGCACCGCGCCGGCCGTCGTACGGTAGGCCGGTGGCGCCGCCGAGACCGGCCAGCGCAATGCAGTGGTGGCTCGCTGCAGCAGCATCACCAGCAGCGCCGGCACCACAAGCCAGCCGAGCCAGGCCCAGGCGCTGTTCGCATCGCCCCAACCCGCCGTGACGGCGCGCCCCTGCAGCGCGCCCAGCGCCGCCACGATCAGCACGCCCAATGTGTGCACCGCTGCCGCTGCCGGCGCGGGCCACACGCGGGCGACATGTCGCAGCACCAGCCCATGCGTCAGCAGCGCCACCGACCAGGCCCACCATCCGCCGTCTTCGCTGGGCGAATGCTGCAAGACCGCGCTGGCCGCCACCGCCAACGCCAGCAACGGTGCGTGGCCGAGCACCGGCCAGGCGATCTGCCGCCACTCGAAGCGCCGCGCCAATCCGGTGTAAAGCAGAGCGATCGCACTGCCACCGGTCAGCCAGGCGGCCAGGCCGTGGCGCGCGTCGACCAGCGCATCGATCTGCGCTCCCACCGTGGCCAGAAGCCAAAGCGTGGCCCACCCGATCAACAGCGGCTCGGCGACTGTTTCGTTCCGCAGCCAAGCCGAAGCCATCGCGCGCGAAGCGGCTGAGGCAGCGGCGTTCTTGCCGACGCTGCCGCCTTGCACGGTTGCAGCGAAGTCAGCGTCAGCATGGCCTGCCGCCGCATCAACCGCATCGCCGGCATGCGCAGTTGGCGCACGTTGGGCGCGTTGCACGAACCAGGCCGCGGCAAGCGCGCCGGCCGCGAGCATCAGCCCGTTGAACAAGCTGCCATTCAGCCAGGTCACCGGGGCGCCGTGTTGCTGCCGAGCGTGCAGCATCGCCGCACCGGCGAGCAACAGCAACAGGTAGCCGAAGCCGCGCGGCAGCGCGCGCCGCTGGCGCCAGCCCAGCCACACCAGCCCGGCCCCTTCCAGCGCCCAGGCGCCGGCGGTGTTGTGCGCGTCGAGCGCAAATGGAATCACCAGCGTGAGGAACACGGTCGCCATCGCGAGGCTGGCGTCGAACGTGACGGCCAGGTGCGCGCGGCTGCGCATCCATGCGGCCTGGCCGACGTAGAACAACGCGAGCACCAGCGCGGACAGCGCCGTGCCGTAATCGGTGTCGCGCAACATGCCGTGCTGCAGCACGAAGGTGATCGTCGGCAGGCCGAACAGCAGGCTGGCGTTGACCCACGCTGCGCCCGCGGGTGCAACGGCGTCGCTGCCGATCGACGATGCGTCATCGCGCGGCGGCCGCCGGGCCGCGCCTTGCCGGGCCGGCATCAACAGGACGGCGGTGAACAGAAGAAAGTAGAGGATCAGGAACGCCTGGCTGCTGGCGTAGTGTTCGGTGCTGTACTTGAGCACGCCCCAGGCGGTGCCGATGATGAACGTGCCGGCAAAGCCGATCAGATTCAGCAGCTTCCAGTGGCGGTGCCACGCGATCACCGCGATGCCCAGGTCGAGCACGAGATAGTAGGAGAACAGCGCGACATGGTCGCCACTGCCGCTCGACACCAGCAGCGGCGTGGCGAAGCCGCCCAACGCGCCGATCACGGCCAGCGCACGCGCGTCCTGCAACACCGCCAGCGCGGCGGCGAGCGCGGCCACCGCGACCATGCAGATGAACACCGGCAGCACCGCGAGCACACCATAGAAGCGGAACGCGACGAACAGCGTCAGGTAGAGCACCGCGACGGCGCCGCCTTGCAGCACCTGCGCATAGCCGGCGCGCGAGTCGCGCAGGCGCCAGCCCAGCACCAGCAAGGCGAGCGCGGCGGCACCAATGCCCGCCAGCCGGTATTCGACCGGCACATGCACATGTTCGCTCGCGAACTTCGCGAGGAAGGCCAGGCCGATGAACAGAATCGCCACGCCGAGCTTGACGATTGTGTTGCCGCCGAACAGCCACTGCCGCATTTGAACGAGTGCCGGGTGGCTCGCATTGCCCGGCGTGCCCTGGTTCGGCTTGCCGCTTGGCGACGCCGCAGCGCTCGGCGCACCGGCCGCAGCCACGTCGCCCCACAGCGAGCCCACTTCGGTATCGGGGGGTTCGTCGCGCCAGAGCGAGTCGCCCGCCTCAGCCTCATTCGCCGGACCGCCGGTGCGGGCAACGCCGGTCTGCTGGCGGTTCACGCCGGCCGCGGCCGCTTTGGCAAGTGCCGCCGCAGGGGTGACCGCTGGAGCCGCCGTGGGGGCGACCGGCGCTGCAGACTTTGCAGGCGCTGCACCCATTGCAGCGCCGGCCGCTGCAGCGCTGCTCGACGCGCGGTCCACGGCAGCGTCGGGCAACCGCAGATCGGGTTCGACCGGGGTCGTCACCGCAGGCGCGGGCAACGGCCCAGACTCCCGCGCCGACAGGACCTGCAGCGCCCTGTGCAATGCGGCGATCGTGCGCCCCTGCTGCAGCGAGCGGTCCACCAGCCAAGCCAGCACGGCACCGGCGGCAGCGCCGAAGCCGTCTCCCAGCCAGCCACCGATGAAAATTCCTGCGACGATGACAGCAATGGTGCGCAAGTGGGAAGCCCCGGGAGCCGCGACGCGCCGACTCTAGCAGTGCATACGGCGCTGCCCACGCCCCGGCCGGCGCGGTATCACCGGATGCACCTTGAAGCGCCACCATTTGGCACCCTGGCCCGCCAATGGGCACAAACCCGACTGACACCACCCGGCGTGCCGCCTACCATCGCGCCACCCATTCCCGTCAAGCCGGCGCGCCGCCCCACACCGGCCAGCGCGCGGAAAGGCCCGCCTTGTTAGCCACCGACATCCGCCAACCCGACTACTTCCACAAAGTCGTCGACTGCCAATGGGCCTGCCCGGCGCACACTCCGGTGCCCGAATACATCCGCCTGATCGCGGCCGGACGTTACGCAGACGCCTACATGGTCAACTGGGGGTCGAACGTTTTCCCCGGCATCCTGGGGCGCACCTGCGACCGGCCCTGCGAGCCCGCGTGCCGGCGCGGGCGGGTCGAAGAGGCGCAGGCCGAGCGACCCGAGCCGGTCGCGATCTGCCGTCTCAAGCGCGTCGCCGCCGACCTGAAAGGCGACATCTCCGGTCGCCTGCCGCGCCCCGCCGCAGTGAAGAACGGCAAGCGCATCGCCTGCGTGGGCGCCGGGCCGGCGGCGTTGACCGTCGCGCGTGACCTGGCGCCGCTGGGCTATCACGTCACCGTGTTCGACAGCGATGCGCGCGCCGGCGGCATGATCCGTTCGCAGATCCCGCGCTTTCGGTTGCCCGAGGAAGTGATCGAAGAAGAGACCGGCTATGTGCTCAAGCTCGGCGTGGAGTTTCGCGCCAGCACGCGCATCGAATCGATGCAGCAGCTGCTGGCCGAGAACTGGGATGCGGTGTTCGTCGGCTGCGGCGCGCCACGCGGCCGGGACCTGTCGATTCCGGGTCGCGCCGAAGCGGCGGCGCACATCCACATCGGCATCGATTGGCTCGCCTCGGTGTCGTTCGGCCACACCACCCGCATCGGCAAACGCGTCATCGTGCTGGGCGGCGGCAACACGGCGATGGACTGCTGCCGCAGCGCCAAGCGCCTGGGCGGCGACGACGTCAAAGTGATCGTGCGTTCACCGTTCGATGAAATGAAGGCCTCGCCGTGGGAGAAGGAAGACGCCCAGCACGAAGGCATTCCGATCCTCGACTGCCTGGTGCCGCGCGCGTTCGTGCACGAGAACGGCAAGCTGGTCGGCATGACGTTCGAGAAAGTGCGCGCCCAGCGCGACGCCGCGGGCAAGCGCCAATTGGTGCCCACCGGCGAAGCGGAGCAGCGCTTCGACTGCGACGAGGTGCTGGTGGCGGTCGGCCAGGAAAACTCGTTTCCCTGGATCGAGCGCAGCTGCGGCATCGAGTTCAACGCGTCCGGCATGCCCGTGATCAACGAAGTGACGCTGCAGGCCAGCCTGCCGCAGGTGTTCTTCGGTGGCGACGCCGCGCTCGGGCCGAAAAACATCATCTGGGCGGTGGCACAAGGCCATGCGGCGGCGATTTCAATCGACAAGTTCCTGCACGGCGAAGACGTGCGCGACCGGCCCGCGCCGGGCGTGACGCTGGTGTCGCAGAAGATGGGCATCCACGAGTGGACTTACGACAACGACGTGGCGAATGAATCGCGCCACAAGGTGCCGTGGCGCGACGTGAACCAGTCGCTGCGCAACATCAAGGTGGAAGTGGAACTTGGCTTCGACGCCGCCACCGCCTGGAAAGAGGCGCAGCGTTGCCTGAACTGCGATGTGCAGACCGTCTTCAGCACCGGTCATTGCATCGAATGCGACGCCTGTGTCGACATCTGTCCGACCGATTGCATCACCTTCACGATCAATGGCCCCGAAGCCGACCTGCGCAATCGGCTGCGCGCACCGGCGCGTCACGCTGACCAGGCGCTGTATGTGTCGGACCTGCTGAAAACCGGCCGCGTGATGGTGAAGGACGAAGACGTGTGCCTGCATTGCGGCCTGTGCGCCGAACGTTGCCCGACCGGTGCCTGGGACATGCAGAAATTCCTGATCGACCTGACGCAGGCCGGGCGGGGCTGCCGAACCCCCAAGGGTGCAACCAAGGGCTCACCGCAAGCGGTGCCCCAGCGCAAGGCGGCCTGACATGATGAAACCCAGCGTGCCGCGCATCAACGCCGTCAACGACTTCGTCGTCAAGTTCGCCAACGTCAACGGCTCGGGTTCGGCGTCGTCCAACGAGTTGTTCGCACGCAGCCTGCTGCGCATGGGCGTTCCGGTGAGCCCGCGCAATATCTTCCCGAGCAACATCCAGGGCCTGCCGACCTGGTACGAGGTGCGTGTCAACGAGCAAGGCTACCTGGGCCGGCGCGGCGGCTGCGACCTGATGGTGGCGATGAACCCGCAGACCTGGGACCGCGATATTGCCGAAATCGAACCCGGTGGCTACCTGCTTTACGACAGCTCCAAGCCGTTGCCGGCGTCGAAATTCCGCGCCGACGTGAACCTGCTGGGCGTGCCGCTGACCGACCTGTGCGCGACCCGCTACACCGACCCGCGCGAACGCCAGCTGCTGAAGAACATTGTCTACGTCGGTGTGCTGGCGGCCTTGCTCGGGGTCGAACCCGAAGTCATCGCCAGCCTGCTCGGCGAGCAGTACAAGGGCAAGGCGAAACTGATCCAGCCCAATCTCGACGCCTTCATGATGGGCCTGCACCACGGCCGCGAATACTTCGACGATGCGCTGGGCCTTCGCATCGAACGGCGCGACGCGGTGGGCAAGCGCATCTTCATGGAGGGCAACGCTGCCGCCGCGCTGGGTTGTGTGTACGGCGGCGCCACGGTGTGCGCCTGGTATCCGATCACGCCGTCGTCGTCGGTCGCCGAGGCGTTCCAGAAGTATTGCGGCAAGCTGCGCGTCGACAAACCCAGCGGGCGCAACAAGTACGCCATCGTGCAGGCCGAAGACGAAATCGCATCGATCGGCATCGTCGTGGGCGCCGGCTGGAACGGTGCGCGCGCGTTCACTGCCACCTCGGGGCCAGGGGTATCGCTGATGACGGAGTTCATCGGCCTGGCCTACTTTGCCGAAGTGCCGGTGACGATCATCAACGTGCAGCGCGGCGGCCCCTCCACCGGCATGCCCACCCGCACCCAGCAGGCTGATGTGCTGAGCTGCGCGTACGCGTCGCATGGCGACACCAAACACGTGCTGCTGTTTCCCGAAGACCCGAGCGAGTGTTTCGAGTTCGCGGCGTTGTCACTCGACCTGGCCGACCGCCTGCAGACGCCGATTTTCCTGATGACCGACCTGGACATCGGCATGAACCACCGGCTGTGCGAGCCGTTGAAATGGGACGACTCGCGCAGCTACGACCGCGGCAAGTTGATGACGCGCGAAGATCTCGACGCCGGGCGCGACTTCGGCCGCTACCTCGATGTCGACGGTGACGGCATTCCCTACCGCACCGTGCCCGGCACGCACCCCGATCGCGGCGCCTACTTCACGCGCGGCACGACGCGCGACGCCTATGCGCGTTATTCGGAGGCTGGGCCCGACTACCTGTACAACGTCGAACGGCTGCTGCGCAAGTTCGAGACCGCCAAGACGCTCGTCCCGCAGCCCGTGCGGCGCGACGCCGCGCGAGCCACGCGCTTCGGCGTGTTGTACTACGGCTCGACCAGCCCGGCGATGGACGAGGCCTTCGACTCCCTGCACGCGCTCGGCGTGCACGTCGACCTGCTGCGGCTGCGTGCATTTCCGTTCAGCGCCGCGGTTGACCAGTTCATCGAAGCGCACGAGCACTTGTTCGTCGTCGAGCAGAACCGCGATGCCCAGCTGCGCACGCTGCTCATGACCGAGCAGGAAGTGAACCCCGCCAAGCTCGAGCCGGTGCTGCATTTCGACGGCACACCGATCACGGCGCGTTTCATCACCGATCAGATCGCCACGCGCATCAAGCGCTTCAATGTCGAGCCGATCAGCAAAGGCAAGGTCGCCTGATGACATACCTCACCAAGCCCAAATTGCACCACCCGACGCTGCCCGCCAACGCGCTGGGGTTCACGCGGCGCGACTACGAAGGCAAGATCTCCACGCTGTGCGCCGGCTGCGGGCACGACTCGATTTCCGCTGCGCTGGTGCAGGCATGCTGGGAACTGGCCATCGAGCCGCATCGCGTCGCCAAGCTGTCGGGCATCGGCTGCTCGTCGAAAACGCCCGACTACTTTCTTGGCAACTCACATGGTTTCAACACCGTGCACGGCCGCATGCCGTCGGTGCTGACGGGTGCGAACCTGGCGAACCGCGAGTTGCTCTACCTCGGTGTGTCGGGAGACGGCGACTCGGCGTCGATCGGCCTGGGCCAGTTCGCACATGCGATGCGGCGCGGCGTGAACATGACCTACATCGTCGAGAACAACGGCGTCTATGGCCTGACGAAAGGCCAGTTTTCGGCCACGGCGGACGCGGGCAGCAAATCCAAGAAGGGCGCGACGAATACCGACACCGCGATCGACCTGGTGTCGCTTGCCCTGCAGATGGGCGCGAGTTATGTGGCGCGCAGCTTCTCCGGCGACAAGGAGCAACTCGTGCCGCTCATCAAGGGCGCGTTGCGGCACGGCGGCGCGGCGCTGATCGACGTCATCAGCCCGTGCGTGGCCTTCAACAACCACGCCGGCAGCACCAAGAGCTACGACTACGTGCGCGCCCACAACGAAGCGGTGAACCGGCTCGACTTCATGCCGCGGCGTGACGCTATTCACCTGATGTACGCGCCCGGTGAAGTGATCGAGGTGACGCAGCACGACGGCAGCGTGTTGCGCTTGCGCAAGCTCGCGTCGGGTTACGACGCCGGGGACAGGCTGGCCGCGATGAACCACTTGGCCACCCACGAATCACGCGG
>JANNKS010000733.1:0-10299 GCA_031396425.1 Rhizobacter sp.
GGCCTCGATGATCGGCAGGAAGGTCAGGTCGAAGAACAGCACCTGGTCCTCGGCGTGATCGGCGATGTAGACCACCTGGTCGGGGTGCAGGCGCGGGTTGAGGGTGTGCAGCACCGCCGCTGAACCCGACACCGCGTAGTACAACTCCAGATGGCGGTGGCCGTTCCAGGCCAGGGTGGCCACCCGCGCGCCGGGCTGGACGCCCAGGGCTGAAATCGCGTTCGCCATGCGGCGCGACCGCTGCGCCAGTTCGCGATAGGTCTGACGGTGGATGTCACCCTCGACGCGGCGCGAGACGATCTGCTGCTCGCCATGGTGGCGTTCGGCGTGCACCAGCAGCGATGAAATCATCAGGGGCTGCTGCATCATTTGTCCGTGCATGAGGTCTCCTTGGTTGGCGCGCACTGTCGCGGGCGCTGGTGGTGCAGTTTATCGAGTCTGCTCAAAGCTTCCGAGGCCGGTGTGCCTGAACGTGGGCGTTGCTGCCTCCCTTGGGTGCCACGCCGATCTGTTCGACTTGATCGGGCCAGCCTGGGGGTGCTCTCACTTGGGATACTCTCGATTGGCCGGCCTCGGCCCGAAGGGCACCAGCACCAGCGCCGCACCCGCGAGCACCAGAACGAACCCGGCCCAGTCGAGCGCACTCGGCCGATCACCCACCAGCGCCATTGCTCCGAGCACGCCCACCACGGGCACCGCGAGTGTCGTCAACGACGCGATCGTCGCACTCAATGAGGCGAGCAGCCGGTACCACAGCACATAGGCGAACGCTGTGGCGATGACCACGTGGTACAGCAGCGCCGACGCGACGCGCCAATCCCAAACCAGCGGCAGGCGCTCGCCGGTGAGCAACGCCGCCAGCCCACCGCACAGCGCGCCCAGGCCGAGCTGCCATGCGGTCAACACGACGCGCTCGCCGATCAGCGGCCAGCGTTTGCTGGCCACCGTGCCGGCGGCCCAGCCCAGGGCCGCGAGCAAGGGGAAAACCAGCCCGGACATCGATTCATCCGTGCCGGCCGCCCACCCCGCAAACACCGGCCAGGCCAACACGCCGATGCCGATGCTGCCCAGCAGCAGTGCCAACGCGCCGCGCCGGCCCGGGCGCTCGCCGAGGAACCACCACGCGAGCGCAGCCGACATCATCGGCATCGTGTAGGTGAGCACCGCAGCGCGCGAGGTGCTGGTGTTGAGTTGAGCAAAGACGGTGCAGAAATTGAACGCCACGATCGTGAGCGCGCCGCCGATCAAGATGCCCGGCCAGGCCGCTCTGGCCGGCCACAAGGCCTTGCGCTGCGCCTTGGCCAGCAGCGCCAGTAACAGCGCGCCGCCGCCCAGGCCAAGCCAGCGGAACGTGAACGGCGGCACCGCGCCGAGCACGATCTTCACCACCGGCCAGTTCAGGCCCCAGGCCAACGCCAGCAAGGGCGGGATGAGTGCAGGCCGCATCAGCGCCCGGTCACGCGCGGTGCCGCGCCACGGGTCGCGTCGCGGGCTGCGTCAAGGGCGGCGGCGAATCGACGCCGGCAGTTTCTGCCACGGCAGGTCGGCGGGGTCGGCGGCCATCGGCCCGGCCGCCTTCGCCACCAGCACGTGGCTCGCGATGGGCTGAAAGTCGGCCCGGAAGTGGTTCGAACTCTTCACGACGATGATGCGCATCTGCTCGGCGTGAATGCCCACCAAACGCAGCAATTCGCGGTCGAGCAACTGCTTCTTGCCGCTCACCACGGCGATGCGGATGCCGTCAATTTCCAGGCACGCGCTCGGGCCCAGACGCACGGTCAGGCCGGTCATCATCGGGCCCTTGAGCGTGCACACGCCGTCGCTGACCGCCAGCACCTTGAAGCGGCCGCGCACCGGCGCGTCGCTCGGCTGGCCGGTGAACGTGGGCACCGAGGTGCCCAGCGCCAGTTCGAGTTCGGCGCCGACGCCGGCTTGCAGCGCAGCGCGGCCGGCCGCGGCGTCGAACATCAGGCCCAGCGCCACCTGGCCGGGAAAACGTTTCCCCGCGCCTTGCGCGAGCAGCGCATGCAGCATGCCGGTGGTGTTGCTGTCGCCGCCCGCACCGGGGTTGTCTTGCGTGTCGGCAATGACCACCGGTTTGGCGGCCGCGTCGGCCAGGCGCAGCGCCTGAGTCACCGCGTCGCTCGCCGAATGAATTTCCAGCTGCCACTGGCTGGGCTCGCTGACGCGCGCAAAAAGCCGCTCCACCGCGCGTTCGGCCAGCGCACCATGGCCCCAGACCATCGGCGCGCATTCTTCGAAGTCCGAGGCCGGAAAGCCCATGCAGAAGCTCAGCACCGCACCGTGTTCGCGGTCGAGGGCGATGAGTTCGTCGTACAGGCCCTTTGCGGGCTCGAGCCAGGTGCTTTGCGCGTTGAGCGGAATCAGGAACGGCAGCCGCCGCGAGTGAATCACTTCGCGCTGGCCGGCCTTGAAGCGGCGCATCAGCAGTTCAGCGGCCAGGGCACCGGTGTCGGCCATGTCGATGTGCGGATAGGTGCGGTACGACACCAGCGCATCGGCCTCGCGCAGCATGCGCTGCGTGACGTTGGCGTGCAGGTCCAGGCTGGCGACGATGGGCAGCGCCGGCCCGACGATGCCTCGCAGGCGCGACAGCAATTCGCCTTCGCTGTCGTCAGCCGCTTCGGCGACTGCCGCACCGTGCAGGTCGAGGTAGATCGCGTCCAGCCCGGTTGCGCGTGCGGCGCGCACGTCGTCGCAGATCGCGCCGGCGATGCGTTCGAACGCATCACGCGTCACGTACGACGACGGAATGGCACCGGCCCAGCACGACGGCCGCAGTGTCCAGCCGTGGCGCTTCGCGGCGTCGATGAAGCCTGCCACCGGAATATTGATGCCGGTCAGGGCCTCCTGCATCGCCTGGCCGTGCACGAACGCGGGGAACGAATCGCCGCGCGTGAACGCGGCCCAATCGGCCAGACTGGGGGCGAAGGTGTTGGTTTCGTGCTGGTAGCCGGCGATCAGGATGCGGGGCATGGTGGGGCGTGTGCGTGAATTGCCCCGAGGCGGGCAGCGCCCCGGAGTGTACGCAGCGCTTGGCGGCGTTCACACAAGCGGCGTTCACGCAGGTGGCCGCGCGGCGGCGAGCCAAGCGCCGCGCCCGAGCCCGGCGCGACGAGGCGTCTGCCTTGCGCGCGCAAGGGCGCGCACATTGGGGTTGCCACGCCTCCGGATGGCCGCTGCGCCGAGAGACAATTCGGGCCTCGATGAGGACTTCCATGCACCCCACACGCCGTCTTTCCATTGCCCTTGCCACCATCAGCTTCGTCGCCGCCCTCGGTTGGGCGCCTCGTACGCAAGCGCAAGCGTGGCCGACCAAGACCATCAACCTCGTCGTTCCGTTCGCCGCCGGCGGCCCCACCGACGTGATGGCACGCACCTTGTCAGTGTCGCTGGCCAAGTCGCTGGGCCAGAGCGTGGTGGTGGAAAACAAGGTCGGCGCGGGCGGCACGATCGCCGCCGGCCACGTCGCCAAAGCCGCCGCCGACGGCTACACCATCTTCCTGCATCACAACGGCATGGCGAGTTCCACCGCGCTGTACCGCAAGCTCGCTTTCAATCCGCTGACCGATTTCGAATACGTCAGCCAGGTGGCCGACGTGCCGATGACGCTGCTGGCGCGCAAGGACTTTCCGGCGGCGAATCTGGGCGAACTGATCACCTACGTGAAAGCCAACAAGGAGAAGATCAACCTTGCCAACGCGGGCCTGGGCGCGGTGTCGCACCTGTGCGGCATGTTGTTCCAGCAGGCGCTGGGTGTCGATCTGCAAACCATTCCGTTCGCCGGCACCGCGCCGGCGATGAATGCCTTGCTCGGTGGTCAGGTCGACCTGATGTGCGACCAGACGACGCAGACGATTCCGCACATCAAGGCCGGTTCGGTGCGCTTCTACGGCGTCACGACCAAACAGCGTATCAAGGCCCTGCCCGACGCGCCGACCTTGAACGAGCAGGGCCTGGCTGACTTCGAAATGGTCGTCTGGCACGGCATCTACGCGCCCAAGGGCACGCCGGCCGAGGTGATGAGCAAACTCAACGCTGCGGTGCGCGCAGCGCTGAAAGACCCGGAGGTCACGAAACGTTTTGCCGAACTCGGCGCCGAGATCGTGCCCGAGGCGAAACAGAGTGCCGAGGGCTTGCAGAATTGGCTGAAGAGCGAAATCAACCGGCTCGGCCCGCTGATCCGCACGGCCGGCAAGTTCGCGGATTGAGCACGCCGGTGCAGCGCCTGATTGACCGCTGCACGTCGCTGGCGCCTCGCGCGGCGTGCGCCGTGCCGACCCGGCGTAGCCGACCCAAGCTCGGGGTCGCCGCATGATCGACCAGCTGGACCATCTGGTGCTGACCACCCACGACCGCGCCGCCTGCGTTGACTTCTACACCCGGGTGCTGGGCATGACGCTCGAAACCTTTGGCTCCGGCCGGCTGGCGCTGCGCTTCGGGAACCAGAAGATCAACATCCACGAGCGCGGCCGCGAGTTCGAGCCGAAGGCGCACCTGCCGGTGCCGGGCGCACTCGACCTGTGCTTCATCGTCAGTGGCCCGCTCGACGCCGCCATCGTGCGGCTGAACGAGTGCGGCTGGCCACTCATCGACGGCCCGGTGCAGCGCACCGGTGCGACAGGCCAACTGCGTTCGGTGTATGTGCGCGACCCGGATCTGAACCTGATCGAGTTGTCGCAGCGGCTGTGAAACGCAGCACCCGTGGCATTCGAGAACCGCGCCGGGGACACGCGGGCTGACCTTCAACCGCGTTCGAACCCGATCAGCACGTTGACGGCGTTCAGCCCCACCTCGTCGGTGGAATAGCCACCCTCGAACACGAACAGCAACGGCACACCGAGACGCCGCAGGCGTCGGCCCATTTCAAGGTAGTCGTTGCTGTTGAGCTTGAACTTCGAGATCGGGTCCAATTCGAAGGTGTCCACGCCCAGCGACACGACGACCACGCCGCACTGCTTCGCGATGACTGCATCGATGCCTGCTTCCAGCGCCGCCATGTAGGCCAGCGCGAGCGTGCCCGCGGGCAGCGGGATATTCAGCGTGTGGCCGCGGCCCGCACCGTCGCCCACCTCGTCGGCGTGGCCGCTGAGGTAGGGGTAGTCGTCGTGCGGGTCGGCGTGCAGGCTGGCGAAGAACACGTCGTCGCGTTTCCAGAAGATCGCCTGAGTGCCGTTGCCGTGGTGGTAGTCGATGTCGAGCACGGCGATGCGTTGAAAACGCTCGCCGAGCAGCAACTGCGCCGCAATCGCGGCATTGTTCAAGTAGCAGTAGCCACCCATCAACGCGGCGCCGGCATGGTGGCCCGGCGGGCGGCACAGCGCGAATGCCGATGGCGATCCAGCGAGCAGCGAACGCGCGCCTGCGATCGCGCATTGCGCGCTCCAGTAGGCAGCCGACCAGGTGCCTTCGACGATCGCGCTGCCGCCGTCAAACGAAAAACAGCCGAGCTGCCCGTCGATGTGGCGCGGCAGCACGCGTGGCAGCCCCTGCCCTGCGTGCCAGATCATCGGCAGCGCCGGGTGGCTGCGGCCGAGGGCGCGCCAGGCTTCCCAGGCGCCGCGCAGAAAGGTCACGTAGGCCTCATCGTGCACGGCGAGGATGGGCGCCAGCCCGGCATCGGGTGGCGTGTGCACCGCGCCGAGGCCCGCCTTCAACGCCGCAGTGCGCACGCGTTCGGCACGGATCGGCGATTCGAAACCAGCCAGCAGTTCGCCGCGGCTGATCTCGGTGTGGCCGTGGTGGCCTTGGTGCTGTTCGCTGTACCAGATGTCCATGGTTGGTCTCGCGCATTGACGGGCCCGGCGGCCGAATGACGGGCGCGGCGCGCCTCACGCCGAGCCGAAAGCGAAATCGCGCCCCGGTGCCGCGGCGAACAGCGCGCGCGTGTACTCGTGTTCGGGCGCGCCGAACACCCGGTACGCCGGGCCGTATTCAACGACGCGGCCTTTGGACATCACGGCAAGCTGGTCGCACACCTGCGAGGCGACGCGCAAATCGTGGGTGATGAACAGCATCGCCAGGTTCAAGCGGCTGCGGATTTCCTCGAACAGCTGCAGCACCTGGGCTTGCACCGACACGTCAAGCGCCGACACGGCTTCGTCGGCGATCAGCAGTTCGGGCTCCATCATCAGCGCCCGCGCGATGCAGATGCGCTGGCGCTGCCCGCCAGAGAACTGGTGCGGGTAACGCTCCAACGCGCTGGCGTCCATGCGCACCAGCTTGAGCAGGTCGAGCGCCTTGGCCAGCGCCGCGTCGCGCGCCATGCCGTAATTGACCGGCCCTTCGATCAGGGCCTCGGCGACGGTGCGGCGCGGGTTGAGTGAGCGGTACGGGTCCTGGAACACGATCTGCACACGTCTGCGCAAGGGCCGCAGCGCGCCCGCACTCATCATCGCGATGTCGGTGCCGCCCTCGCTGCCGTTTTTGCCATCACCCGTGCCGAGCAGCACCGAGCCGCCGCTCGGATCGATCAGGCGCACGATGCAGCGCGCCACCGTCGACTTGCCCGAGCCCGATTCGCCGACGATGCCCAGCGTCTGGCCGCGCCGGATTTCCAGGTTCACGTCCTGCGCCGCGTGCACGGTTCGGCGGGTACCGAACCAGCTCTTGTCATCGTAGGTTTTTTCCAGGCCCCTGACGCGCAGCACGATGGGCGCGTCGTCGTTGCGCGGCCGCTCTTTCAACAGCAGCGTCGGCACGGCGGCCATCAGCATGCGGGTGTAGTCGTGGCGCGGCCGGCGCAGCACGTCTTCCTTCGGGCCGAGTTCGACGAGGTCACCCAATCGCAGCACCGCCACGCGGTGGGCCACTTCGGCGACGACGCCGAAGTCGTGCGTGATGAACAGCACGCCCGCGCCGTGGCGCTGCTGCAATTCGAGCACGAGCTTGAGAATCTGCGCCTGCGTCGTCACATCGAGCGCGGTGGTGGGCTCGTCGGCGATCAGCAGCACCGGGTCGAGCACCAGCGCCATCGCGATCATGATGCGCTGGCGCTGCCCGCCCGAGAGCTGGTGCGGGTAGCTCGCCACCATGCGTTCGGGCTCGGGCAGCAGCACTTCGCGGATGATGCCCAGCACCTTGGCGCGCCGCTCAGTGGGTGAGAGCTTCGTGTGTTCGCGCAGCACTTCGTCGATCTGGTCACCGCAGGTCATGACCGGGTTCAGCGCCGTCATCGGCTCCTGGAAGATCATCGACATGCGCGTCGCGCGCAGTTCGCGCAAGCGGCTCAGCGGCGCATGCGTGATGTCTTCGCCTTGCAGGATGATCTGGCCGGTGGTGACGGGCAGGGTCTTGGGCAGCAGGCCCATCACGCCCTGCGCGATCACCGATTTGCCGGAACCCGATTCGCCGACCAGGCAGAGAATCTCGCCGCGCCCGACCGCGAACGACACGTTGCGCACCGCGGTGGCGCGGTCGCCGCCTGCGGGCAGAGCGATCGTGACGCCCCGCACTTCGAGGATGGGCTGATCGGCCATCGTCTTCAGACCCGCTTGGCCATCTTCGGGTCGAGCGTGTCGCGCAGCCCGTCGCCCAGGATGTTCACCGCCAGCACCGTGATGGCCAGAAAGATGCCGGGGAAGAAGATGTTGTGCGGGTATTCGTTGAACTGCGCCCGGCCCTCGGCCATCACATTGCCCCAGGTCGGAATGTCGGGCGGCAGGCCCACGCCGAGGAACGACAGGATCGCCTCGACCAGGATGCCCGACGCGCAGATGAAGGTACCCTGCACCACCAGCGGCGCCACCGTGTTGGGCAGGATGTGGCGCAGCATGATCTTCCAGGTCGGGGTGCCCAGCGAAATGGCGGCTTCAACATACGGCTCTTCGCGGATCGTCAGCACCAGCGAGCGCACCAGGCGCGTCACGCGCGGAATCTCGGGAATCGCAATCGCGATCACCACCGTGAGCAGGCTGCCCCGCCACATCGCCACCAGCGCAATCGCGATCAGGATCGCGGGAATCGCCATCACGCCGTCCATCACGCGCATCAGCACACCGTCGACCCAGCGCACATAACCCGCCACCAGCCCGAACACGATGCCGAAAGACAGCGCCACCACGGCGGTGAACAGGCCGACGATCAGCGACACCTGGGTGCCGTAGATCACGCGGCTGTAAATGTCGCGGCCGAAGCTGTCGGAGCCCATCAGGAAACGATGCTTCAGCGTTTCGCCTTCGAGCGTCGTGATCTCGCCGGTCTTGCCGGGCAGCAGGTCACGGCTGGCCGGATCGAACAGCGACGGGTCGACGGTGCCCAGCCACGGCGCCAGCAGCGCGATCGCGACCAGCAGGATCAGGAAGAACGCCCCGATGCGCACCGACAGGTTGCGCTGCACACGCGTCCAGGCGCTGGTCTGCGGCAGCACCGACGCGGCTTCGACCGACAGGGTCTCGAACGTGGCGTGGTCAGCGGCAGGGTTGCTCATGGCGTGATCAACCCTCAATAACGGATGCGCGGATCGAAGAACACATAACTCAGATCGACAGCCAGATTGATCATCACGTAGACGAACGAGAACAACAGGATCACGCCCTGGATGGTCGGGAAGTCGCGCGCCAGCACCGCGTCCACCGTCAGGCGGCCGAGGCCGGGGATGGCGTACACCGATTCGGTCACGACCACGCCGCCGATCAGCAGCGCGATGCCGATGCCGATCACCGTGATGATGGGCACGGCCGCGTTCGTCAGCGCGTGGCGCATCAGCACCGCCACCTCGGGCAGGCCCTTCGCGCGCGCGGTGCGGATGTAGTCTTCCCCCAGCGTTTCGAGCACCGATGCGCGCGTGACGCGCGCGATCAGCGCGATGTAGATGATCGACAGCGTGATCGCGGGCAAGGTCAGGTGGTAAAGCCAGGGCCCCGCCCCATCGGCAATGCGCTTGTAGCCCTGCACCGGCAGCCAGCCGAGCTTGAGCGACACCAGCCAGATCAGCATGTAGGCCATCACGAACACCGGCACCGAAAAGCCGAGTACCGAAAACGCCATCAGGCCACGATCGAGCCAGCCGCCGAAGCGCCAGGCGGCGAGAACGCCCAGCGGTACCGCCACCAGCACCGCGATCGTGATCGTGACGACGGCGAGCGACAAGGTCGGCTCGATGCGCTGGCCGATCAGCGTGGTGACCTCGGTCTTGTAGTAGAACGATTGGCCGAGGTCGCCGCGCAGCACGTGCGTGAACCAGATCGCGAACTGCTCGGGGATCGAGCGGTCCAGCCCCAGGCCGGTGCGGATCTGCGCGATCTGCTCGGTGCTCGCGGCGTCGCCTGCCAGGATCGCTGCCGGGTCGCCTGGCGTGAGGCGCAGCATCAGGAAAACCAACACCGAGACGATCAGCAGGACGGGGATCGTCGAGAGCAGGCGGCGGGCGAGGAAGGCAAACATCAGGACGGATTCGCGGCCTTCTTCAGGTTCCAGTAAATGTTGCCGTTGGTGATGAAGAAGCCCGTGATGTTCTTGCGCGCCGCCATCGGCTGGTTGTACTCACCGAGCGGTGCATGCGTGCCGATCTCGAAGGCGCGCACGTGCATCTGGTCGGCCAGCTTCTTCTTGGTCGGCTCGTCAGTGGCGCGCATGAACTGGTTGCGGATCTCGACCATCTTGTCGTCGCTTGCCCAACCGAACCAGCCCGACTTCTCCCCACGCGTGTCCATGGTCGGGTTCGCGATCGGGCTCCAGACGTCGAACACGTTCCAGGCCGTCAGGAACATGTGCCAGCCGCCCTTGTCCGGCGCGTCCTTCTTGGCACGGCGGCCGACCAGCGTCTGCCAGTCCATCGCCTGCAGGTCGACCTTGAAGCCGGCCTGGCGCAACAGCTGCGCCGCCACGTCGGGCAGCTTTTGAATCGAAGCCAGGTCGGTGGGCTTCATGATGACGATGGGTGTGCCGTCATAGCCGGACGCCTTGAGCAGATCCTGCGCTTTCTTCATGTTCGACTTGGCCTGCAGATCGCTGCCGGCGACGCTGCCGTAAGGGGTGCCGCAGATGAACATGCTGGCGCAGGTCTTGTACAGCTCTTTCACCCCGACCTGTGCGCGCAGGAACGGCTCTTGGGAGAACGCCGCAATCGCGGCCTGGCGGACCTTGGCGTTGTCGAACGGCTTGTGCAGGTGGTTGAATCGCGCCATGTACTGCAGGCCGAGATTGGCGTAAGGCGCGAGCTGCAGCGTGGTGTCGGCCTTCACCGTCTCGTAGTGATCGAAGCCGAGCGCCTCGATGATGTCGACCTCGCCTTTTTGCAGCGCATTCACCTGAGCCTGCGCGTCACGCAGCGCGAGG
>JANNKS010000307.1:0-18744 GCA_031396425.1 Rhizobacter sp.
GCCGCCGTGGCCACCAAGATGGGGATCAAGTTCCCGGTGCTGCCCGACGCCGACAAGAAGGTCAGCAAACAGTACGACCTGAGTGCCATGCCCTCCACGGTATTGATCGATCGCGACGGCAAGGTGCGCCACGTGCACCGCGGTTATCGCGAAGGATTCGAAGCCATGTACGACCAGCAGATCCGCGCGCTGCTCAAGGAATGACACCGATGCGCAAATTCGCCTGCACCGTCTGGGCCGGCATTGCTCTGGCGAACGGCCTGCTGTCGGGCTGCGCCATCGAGCCCTGGGTCAAGCCGTACGAACGCGAGCGCTTGGCCGACCCGATCATGAAGTTCTCGCGCGATGCATTGCCGGATCGTCACCGCGAACACGTGCTTGTGGTACGCGAGGGCGCACGCGGCGCCACCGGCGTGCAAGGAGGCGGTTGTGGCTGCAACTAGTTGGTGGTCGACCTGGTCGACGCGCCTGGCCGGCTTGCTGGGCGGCATCATGGCCGCTGGCCCGTCTAACGCGGCCACCCTGCCTGAAAACCGGGCCGAGGGCATGATCCATGTCTACAAGGGCGGCGGTGTCACGGCCAGCGGCCCGGCGCTGCTGGTGCGCAAGAGCCTGGCCGACAAGGTGTCGTTGTCGGCGTCGTACTACGTCGACGCGGTCAGCAACGCCTCGATTGACGTGGTCACCACCGCCAGCCCGTTCCGCGAACGCCGCAACGCCTACGACCTTGGCGTGGACTATGTGGTGCGCGACTCGACGATCAGCCTGTCGACGAACCAGAGCAAGGAGCCCGACTACACGGCCAGCAGCGTGAGCATGGACGTGTCGCAGGAAGTGTTCGGCGGCATGACGACGGTGAGCCTGGGATACACGCGAGCCGCCGACAAGGTGCGCGAAAAAAACGATCCAACCTTTGCCGACCAGGCGAAGCATTGGCAGTACCGCCTGGGCGTGACGCAGATCCTGAGCCCGCGATGGCTGATGAGTGCCAACGTCGAGGCGATCTCCGACTCCGGCTTCCTGGGCAGCCCATACCGCCTCGCCCGCGTGTTCGGCGCCCTGGTCGATGAACGCAACCCGCGCACGCGTTCAAGCCGCTCGTTCAAGATCCGCGCCATCGGTGACCTCGGATCCCGCGACGCTGTGCGCGCCGAGTACCGCTACTTCTACGACACCTGGGACATCCGAGCCCACACGGTCGAGGCCGGCTACAGCCGCTATGTCGGCGCGCCCTGGCTGGCAGACGGGTTCGTTCGCTTCAACACCCAGAACAAGGCGCTGTTCTACAGCGACAACGCCACGGCCGAAACGACCTACATCTCGCGCAACCGGCAGTTGAGCACTTTCACCAGTTTCAGCCTCGGCGGCAAGGTGTCTTACACCTACCTACAAGTGCCGGGCCAATACGAAGTGAAACTCAACGGTGGCTACGAATTGATGCGGTTCAAGTTCAGCGATTTCACCGATCTGCGCACCGGTGGCGCCTACGCGTACACCGCCCATGTGCTGCAACTCTACGTTTCGGCCACTTTCTGAGGAAGAGCGCCATGTTCGAATCAACCATCAAGAACTGCGCAGGCGGCCTGGTGCTGGCACTGTGCGCGCTGCAGCCGGCATGGAGTGCCGACGCGCCCTCATCGACAACGCCGGCCCCGGCCGCCAAGGCCCGCGCGAAGACCGCTGCCGTGCAGGTGGCGAAGGCCCCGCCCGCTGCCCCGATCGCGGCGAAGGACAAGACCTCAGAGCCGGCAGCCGAGAAAGAAGCCGAGAAGGCCCAGGACAAGCCTGTCCAGCCGTCGACGCCGGGTGCTGCCGAGCCCCAAGCGAAAACCACCCCTGACGCTGCGGCTGCGACCGGCCTGGACAGTCGCATCCAGGACGTCAAGAGTGACGTGATCCGTCTGAACCGCGACCTCATGGTGCTCGAAGAGGAACTGCTGTTCCCGGCCAACACCCAGGTGGCCTTGTTCGTGTCGATGGACGTGGGCAAGCTGTTCTCGCTCGATTCGGTGCAGGTCACGCTGGATGACAAGGTCGTCTCCAACTACCTCTACACACCGCTCGAGGTGCAGGCCCTGCACCGCGGCGGCGTGCAGCGCATGTACGTGGGCAACTTGAAGGCCGGCGAACACACGTTGACCGCCTTCTTCACCGGCAAGGGCCCGCACAACCGGGACTACAAGCGCGGCGCAACACTCAAGTTCGCGAAGGAAACCGGCGCGAAATACATCGAGCTGCGAATCAGAGATTCAGGTGGCAAATTGCAGCCGGAGTTCGACGTCAAAGTCTGGCAGTGAACGGTTCATGCGTGCTCCGTCCTTTCATCGACTCGCCATGCGCCAGGCCGCAAAGCCCGAGAACCGGCACCGCCCGCCTGCGGGAGCGTTGCGCCGCCGCCTGATGGCGCTGGCCGCTGGCGCTGCACTGGCGAGTTTCGGGGCAGGCCAAGCCGCCTTCGCGGCCGAGCCGGTGCGGCCAGTGATCAAGGAGCCGCACTATGGTGATTCGCTGTTCCACTTCTACCAGGAACACTATTTTTCATCGGTGACGAGCCTGATGGTGTCGCAGCATTTCGAACGCGTCACGCTGCACGCCGATGAAGCCGAGATCCTGCGCGGCGGTCTGCTGCTCTCGTACGGTTTGCACCGCGAAGCGGGCGACATCTTTGCGCAGTTGATCGAAAAGGGCGCCGCCCCTCCGGTGCGCGACCGCGCCTGGTTTTATCTGGCCAAGATCCGCTACCAGCGCGGCTTCCTTGCCGAAGCGGGCGAAGCGATGGCACGCATCGAAAAGAACCTTCCCGCCGAACTGGAGGAAGAGCGGGTGCTGCTGCAGGCCAACATGCTGATGGCGCGCGAAGAGTACGCCGACGCCGCCAAGGTGCTGGGCGGCATCGCCAAGACCAGCGGCGCAGCCGCCTACGTTCGATTCAATCTCGGCGTGGCGCTGGTGCGCAGCGGTGACACGCCGGCTGGCTCCAAGCTGCTCGACGAACTCGGCCGCGAACCCGCCACCAATGCGGAGACCCGCAGCCTGCGCGACAAGGCCAACGTCGCGCTCGGCTTCGCTGCCCTGAAAGACAACCGCGGCGAAGACGCGAAGGTGGCACTGGAACGGGTGCGCCTGACGAGCATGCTGGCGAACAAGGCCCTGCTCGGTTTCGGCTGGGCCGAAGCCAGCCTGAAAGCGCCCAAGCGCGCGCTCGTGCCCTGGACCGAACTCGCCGATCGCGATGCGAGCGACGCCGCCGTGCTCGAAGCCAAGATCGCGCTGCCCTATGCCTACGCCGAACTGGGGGCCTACGGCCAGTCGCTCGATCGTTACACCGATGCGCTGGCGTCGTTCGATCGTGAAGGCGCTGCGCTGGACGAGTCGGTTGCCGCGATCCGCTCCGGCAAGCTGTTGACCGGCCTGCTCGAGCGCAACCCCGGCGAAGAAATGGGCTGGTTCTGGAACATCCGCGAACTACCAGAGATGCCTCATGCCGGGCACCTGGCCCAGGTGCTCGCGAAGCATGAATTCCAGGAAGCGTTCAAGAACTACCGCGACCTGCAGTTCCTCGACCGCAATCTGCACAGCTGGGCCGACAAGCTCGGCAGCTTCGAAGACATGCTGGCGAACCGGCGCAAGGCGTTTGCCGATCGGTTGCCGCAGATTCGCGCCCAGGCGGCAGACGCTGGGCTCGGCGCATTGCGCAAACGCCGCGACGACGCGGTACGGGATCTGGCCCGGGCCGAGGCGCAGACCGACATGACGGCCTTCGCCGATGCCAAACAACATGAACTTCTGGAACGCCTGGCCAATGTGCGCGACATCCTGAAATCTGCGGGCAACGACCCGGAGTTGCAGGCAGCCGCCGAACAACTGCGCCGCGTCGCAGGTGCCATGACCTGGCAGCTCGCGCAGGACTACCCGACCCGTCTGTGGGAGTCTCAAAAGGCATTGAAGGCGATCGACGCAGGCCTGGAGCAGGCGCAAACCCGAGAGGCCGCGCTGGCCACGGCGCAACGCGACGAGCCGGCACGGTTTGCCCAGTTCGAGAAGCGCATCGCCGAACTGGCCAAGCGCATTCGCGCGATGATTCCTCGCGTTGCCGCGCTGAGCCGCGAACAACAGGGTCACGTCCAGGAACTGGCGGTTGCCGAACTCGACCAGCAGAAGGACCGTCTGGCCACTTACGTCACGCAGGCGCGTTTCGCGGTCGCCCAACTGCACGACCGCGCGCACCTGGCGCAGGACACCGATCATGTCAAGAAGCAGTAGAACCCTGCTGCTGTCGTTGAGCGCCGCGATCATGCTGGGCTTGAGCGCATGCGCGAGCAAGCGTGGCCAGACGCCCGACAACGAACCGACCCTCAAGGCGCTGGGCAGCCGCAATGTGATCGTCGCCGAGGACAAGGGCATCCAGGGCAGCCAGGAACTGGCGATTGCCGCTTACCGCAAATTCCTTGACACCGCACCGCGCACGCCGCAGCGCTCTGAGGCGATGCGCCGTCTCGGCGACCTCGAGATGGACCGCGCCGAGCAGAAGGTCGGCAATGGCGAGGGCAAGGGCGACGTGTCGGACTATCGCGCCGCCATCACCCGCTACCAGGACTACCTCAAGGCCTACCCGAAAGACGCGGGCAACGACCGGGTGCTCTATCAGTTGGCCCGTGCGCATGAGCAGGGCGGTGCGCTCGAAGTGGCGCTCAAGACGCTGGACCAGCTGGTGCGCGATTTCCCGGAAACGACCTACCTCGCCGAAGCCCAGTTCCGGCGCGGTGAATTGCTGTTCACGATGCGCGAGTACGTGAAGGCCGAACAAGCCTATGCGATCGTGCTCAAGGGTGAGGCCGACGATCTCTACCACGACCGGGCGCTGTACATGCAGGGTTGGTCGCTGTTCAAACAAGGCCGCCTGGAAGACGCGCTGCATCCGTTCTTCGGCGTGCTCGATCTGAAGGTGGCCGACCAACAGAGTGACGCCGAACTCGAAGCCCTGCCGGACCTGACGCGCGCCGACCGTGAACTCGTCGAAGACACCTTTCGCGTAATGAGCCTGAGCCTGGCCAACCTGCAGGGGGTCGAGTCGATTCCGCCGTACATGACGACCGATACGCGGCGTTCCTACGAATTCCGCGTCTACCAGCAGCTCGGCGAGCTCTACCTCAAACAAGACCGCACCAAGGATGCTGCCGACACATGGGCCACCTTCGCGCGCCGCCACCCCTTGCATGCGCAGGCGCCGGTTCTGCAGGCGCGCGTGATCGACATCTACCAACGCTCCGGCTTCGCCAACCTGGCGCTCGAAGCGAAGAAGGAATACGTCGCGCGCTACGGTGTGGCCAGCGAATTCCGACGCGCCAACCCCGCTGGCTGGGACCGTGCCCAGGTGCTCGTCAAGATGCACGTCGCCGAACTCGCGCGCCACTATCACGCCACCGCGCAGAAGAGCAAGGCGAGCGCAGACTACCAGGAGGCAGTGCGCTGGTACCGCGCCTACATCGGATCGTTCCCGGAAGATCCGAACACGGCGCAGAACAACTTCCTGCTCGCCGAACTGCTGTTCGAAGACGGCAAGCTCGCCGAAGCAGCGGTCGAATACGAAAAGACCGCCTACAAATATCCTCAGCATGCGAAGAGCGCCGATGCGGGCTATGCCGCATTGCTGAGCTATGCCGGTCAGGAAAAACGGGCTGCAGCCAACGAACTGCCGCCGCTGCAACGCGCCAGCGTGGCCAGTGCGCAGCGTTTCGCCAATGAGTTTCCGGCCGACCCGCGCAATGCCACGGTGCTGACGAACGCCGCCGAGAAACTCTTCACCCTGCGAGACCTCGAGCCTGCCGCCGGCGTCGCCGAACAAGTGCTGGCGCTGCAGCCTGCCGCACCGGCCGAGCAGCGCCGCATCGCGTGGACCGTGATCGCCCATGCCGCCTTCGAGCGCAGCGCGTTCGACAAGTCGGAGAAGGCCTATGCCGAAGTGCTGGCGCTGACGCCCGCCAACGACAAGGGCCGCAACGACGTCGTGGAGCGCCTCGCCGCGTCGGTCTACAAACAGGGTGAACAGGCGCGCGCCGCCGGCAACACCCGCGACGCCGTCGGCCACTTCAATCGTGTCGCCGCACTGGCGCCGCAATCGGCGGTGCGGGCGACGGCGCAATACGACGCCGCGGCCGCCCTCATCGGCCTGAAAGACTGGGATGGTGCGGCGCGCTCGCTGGAAGACTTCCGCCAGCGCTTCCCGAATCACGCGCTGCAGGAAGATGTCGGCGCGAAGCTTGCTGTGGCTTACCTGGAAAAGGGCCAATGGAGCCTGGCGGCCGGCGAGTTCGAGCGAGTCGCAGCCACCAAGAAAGACCCGCAGGTGGTGCGCGGAGCGCTCTGGCAGGTCGCCGAGCTGCACGAGAAAGGCGCCGAGAGATCAGGCGACAAGGCGTCGGACCGAGCTGCTGCGCGCGCCGCAGCCGCCAAGACCTACGAACGCTATGTAAAGCAGTTCCCCGAGCCGCTTGAACCCGCGCTGGAAGCACGCTCGCGGCTGGCGCGCATGGCCAAGGAAGATGGCAATGCGGCGCGCGAATTCGCGATCATGAAGGAAATCTACCAGGCCGATCGCAGTGCCGGACGCGCGCGCACCGAACGCACCAAGACACTGGGCGGCATGGCTGCGCTGGCAATGGTCGAACCAGCCTTCGAGGCTTACCGCAAGGTCGCGCTGGTCGAGCCGCTGCAGAAGAACCTCAAGCTGAAGAAGACCAGGATGGAAGAGGTCATGAAGGCTTACGGCGCTGCGTCGGAATACGGTGTGGCCGAAGTCACCACGGCGGCGACCTTCCATACCGCTGCGCTTTACCGCGACTTCGGCAAGGCATTGATGGGCTCGCAACGGCCGAAGAAGTTGTCCAAGGCAGAGCTCGAGCAGTACAACGTGATGCTCGAAGAGCAGGCCTTCCCGTTTGAAGAAAAGGCCGCCGAGCTGCACGAAGTGAATGCGCGCCGAAGCGCTGCCGGCATCTACGACAAGTGGGTCAAGAATTCCTTCGCGGCGCTGGGTGAACTGCGCCCGCTGCGCTACCGCAAGTCCGAACACAGCGAGGTGATGATCGATGCAATCCGCTGACACGCTGCGGCGCTGCGCCGCGCTCACCACACTGTGCGCCGCACTGGCCGGTTGTTCCACGCTGGGCGAGCCACTGAGGAATCTGAAAGAGATGGTGAGTGGTGCGCCCGCCGCAACCCCCGCCGATGCCAAACCCGCCGTGGCGCCCAGCGTCGCATCGCGGGCCGCTTCCAGCCCTGCCCAGGCCAGCGTCGAGCCGGTGAAACTGGCCAAGGCCGAGCCGGCACCCCAGGCCGCCACTGAACCGCCGGTGAACGCCGCCACACAGCGAGCCTTCGACGAAGCGCGCCGCGCGTTGCGCGCCGGCCGCATTGCGGACGCCGAACGCGCCTTCAAGGCCTTGACGGTGTCCAACCCCGAACTCGGCGGCCCGCATGCCAACCTGGGTTTGATCTACCGACAGGCCGGCAAGTCGGCCGAAGCAGTGGCGGAGTTTGAGAAAGCCGTCGCCGCGAGCCCGCGCCAGCCGATCTTCTTCAACCAGCTGGGCATTGCCTACCGCCAGCATGGCCAGTTCGCGAAGGCGCGCGAGGCCTACGAAAAATCGATCTCGCTCGATGCTGAGTACGCCGCGCCGTATCTCAACCTGGGCATCCTGCATGACCTGTACCTGTGGGACGGCAAACGCGCGCTCGAACTCTACGACCGCTACCTGGTGCTGTCCCCGGGCGGCGACAGCACGGTGGTGAAGTGGGTCGCCGACCTGAAGAACCGCAAGCCGCAACACGCGATGCTGACGGTGAAGGAGAAGGAATGAAACCCAATCGCCCGGCCGTACGCATTGGCGTGGCGCTGTGTACTGGCGTGTTGTGCGCACCCCTGCTCGCGCAGGACCGCGCCGACATCGACAAGACCCAGATCATTGGCAACCGTGAATTGCCCAAGGTGCTCTACATCGTGCCGTGGAAGAAGCCCAATCCGGGCGACCTGTCGGGCCGTCCCATGACCAGCGTGCTCGATGAAGCGCTCGCCCCGCTGGACCGCGACGTGTTTCGCCGTCAGGTGAACTATGACGCCCAGGTTCGGGCGGCGGCTGCACCCCCCACCCCCACGGGCCGTTGAACCCCGCCCTCCCCTCACCGAAGACTTTTCTTTTCCCCAGGAGATTTCCATGAGCATCCTTGAATTCGCCATCAAGTTCTTTCAGGACAGTGGCGTCGCCATCTACTTCAGCATCGCGATCATGGCGGTGGGCATGTCGATCGCCATCGAGCGCTACGTGTTTCTGAACCGTGCCCGCGCGCAAAACCGCAAGCTGTGGGCGCAGGTGCTGCCGATGCTGCAAAACGGCAAATTCAAGGAGGTTCACAACGTGACCTCGAACTCCGACGCGGCGATCGGCAAGATCGTCTCGCACGGCTTGCTGCGCATGCAAAGCCAGAGCCGCCGCGAAGACATCGACGCGGCGATGGAAGAAGGCATGATGGAAATCGTGCCGCGCCTGGAAAAGCGCACCCACTACATCGCCACCTTCGCCAACGTGATCACGCTGGTGGGCCTGCTGGGCACCATCATCGGCCTGATCAAGGGCTTCACGGCGGTGGCCGCGGTGAACCCGGCGGAAAAGGCCGAACTGCTGTCGGCCTCGATCTCGATCGCGATGAACAACACCGCGTTCGCACTGGCCGTGGCAATTCCGTTCCTGCTCATCCACGCGTTCCTGCAGGCCCGCACGAGCGAAATCGTCGACGGCCTGGAGGCCGCCAAGATCAGTTTCCTCAACCTGGTACAGCGCTTGAAGGCCGATTCGGCCGGCGCGACCCGTTGAACCATCATGCGCGTACGACGCCTTCGCAAGCAGGTGGCCGAGCTCGAGGTCACCGCCTTCATCAACCTGGTGGTGGTGCTGGTGCCATTCCTGCTGTCCACGGCGGTGTTCACACGACTGACAGTGCTCGATTTGACACTGCCTGCTCAATCGGCCGGCGTGGAGCAGCTCAAGGTTGAGGACCTCAAGCTCGAAATCGTGATTCGCCCCGACGCGCTCGAGGTCGGTGACCGGATCGGTGGGCTGATTCAGCGCATTGCCAAGACGCCGGCAGGCCATGACACCGGGTCATTGTCGACCCTGATGCAACAGATCAAGGGCAAGTTCCCCGAAGTGACCGCAGCCACCGTGCTCGCCCAGCCCGACACCCCGTACGACATGCTCGTGCAGGTGATGGACTCGGTGCGCGAAGCCAGTCCGGGCGGCGCTGCCGCAAAGATCGCCAAAACGCCCAGCACCGTCCTGTTTCCGGACATCTCGATCGGCGACGCGCCCATCAGTGCGGCGAAAAAGGGGGGATGATGGTTTTGACTCCGCTTCAAAAACGCGCCGAGCGAAAGTCGCGCAATCACAGCGGCCTGGACATGAACCTGGTGTCGTTGATCGACATCTTCACGATCCTGATCTTCTTTCTCATGTCCAGCACCGGGGTCGAGGTGCTCACCAGCAGCAAGGTGGTGAAGCTGCCCGAGTCGACCGCCGACAAGGTGCCGCGCGAAACGATCATCGTCACCGTGAGTGGCACCGACATTCTGGTCGGCGGCCTGAAGGTGGCCTCGGTCAGCGACGCCTTGCGTTCCAGCGAAGACCTGATCGGCCCACTCAAGGCCGAGCTTGACCTGCAGTCGAGTCGTCAGGTCTTGCGCAAGGAAAATGAAAAACAGGGCAAGGCCGTGACGATCATGGGCGACAAGGACATTCCCTATCGTTTGCTGCGCAAGGTGATGTACACCGCTGCGCGCGCCAATTTCAGCGACGTGTCGTTCGCCGTGACGCAGAAAGGTGCGACATGAGCCGCCGCAGTGTCATGAAGGCGAATTCCGCACGGCGCAGCACGGAGATTTCCCCATGAGCGCGGCGATCGCCTCGGTTTCGTTTCGCCTGCAGGTCTTGCCGTGGGCGTTGTCGCCGCAGGATGAAGCGCGATTCAAGAGAATCCTGCGGCGCGTGCTGATCACCTGCCTGATCCTCTGCCTGGTGCTGCTGCTTTTGCCGCGCCCCAAGGAAGACCGCAGCGCGCCGGTCGAATTGCCACCGCGCCTGGCCAAGCTGATCATCGAGCGTGAACCGCCGCCGCCCAAGCCGGTGGTCAAGCAGGAGACGCCGCTGCCGACCCAGGTTGCCAAAGCCGACGAAGCCCGACCGGTGCCCAAGCCCGAACCCGCTGCGAAGGCGCCGCCAGTGCCCGAGGCACGCCGCCCGGTGCCGAACAAGCCCCCAGGTGAAGTGGTGGGCGAGGCGCGCCGCAAGGCCGCCGGTGTGGGCCTGCTGGCGATGAAAGACCAGCTCGCCGAGCTGCGCGGTGCGCCCCTGGCGGTGCAGTTGAACCAGAACATCAAACCCGGCGCCGGCGTGGGCACCGGCGTGGGCGTGGGCGTGGGGGCCGGCAAGGACGCAGGCCTGCCTGACCGCGCCATGATCACCTCCAACGCCACCAAGGGAAGCGGCGGCATCAACACTGCCAGCTACAGCCGCGACACCGGCGGCGGCGGCCTGGCCGGTCGCGCCACCACGTTGGTGGCCGGCGTGGCGGGTGGTGGCGGCGGCGGTGGCCCGGGCGGCGGTGGCGGCAAGGGCGACGGTTTCGGCACCGGTGGTGGTGCGGGCGGCAAGTTGAGCCGCAGCGGCAGCGGCAAGGCGTCGCGTTCGATCGAAGAGATCAAGCTCGTGTTCGAGCGTAACAAGGGCGCGATCTACGCCATCTACAACCGGGCCTTGCGCGAAGAGCCTTCCCTGCAGGGCAAGGTCGTGCTGGAGTTGAAGATCTCGCCGTCGGGTGAGGTGATCGACGTGAAGATCGCGTCGAGTGAACTGAAAGCCGCGGAACTCGAGCGCAAGTTGCTCGCCCGCATACGCCAGTTCGACTTTGGCGCCAAGGACGTGGAACAGATGGTCGTGACCTGGCCGGTGGACTTCCTGCCGTCCTGACCGGTGCCCGAGCCTGGGGCGTCGCGCTTGGAACGCGGCACCATCAGCTCGGCACCGCCCCTCGCTCGAGCACGCCCCGCGCTTGCATTCGCTGCAGACCGGGGCTCCCGCGCCTCGTCACTGGTATTCTTCTTCCGAACTCCTGCAGGCTGGCCTGCACTCACCATGGAAGAAGAAGGCCTCACCACACGTATCGTGCACGCCGGCCGGCGCTTCGGCGTCGAGCACGGCGGCATCCACAAGCCGATCCACACCTCGGTCCAGTACGGCCACGACAAGGCCGAGGACCTGATCGGTGTGTTCCAGGGCACGCTGAAGAACAGCTTCAACTACGCCCGCCAGGGCACCCCCACCACCGCCGCGCTCGAGGCGCTGGTCACCGAGATGGAGCAGGGGCGCGGCAGCATCTGCTTTTCCACCGGCATGGCGGCTCTCAGCGCACTTTTCCTCACCCTGCTCAAAGCCGGGGACCATTTGGTGTCGAGCCGCTTCGTGTTCGGCAACACGAACAGCCTGTTCGGCACGCTGTGCGACCTGGGCGTGCAAGTCAGCAAGATCGACGCCGCCTCGGCCGCCAGCATCGAAGCCGCGCTGCGGCCGAACACACGCATCGTGTTTGTCGAAACGATCGCCAACCCAGGCACGCAGGTGCCTGACCTGGCCGGCATCGGGCAGCTCTGCCGGCAGCGCGGCCTGCTCTACGTGGTGGACAACACCGTCACCTCACCGGCATTGTTCCGGCCGCGCAGTGTCGGTGCGGGCCTGGTGATCAATTCACTCACGAAGACGATTGCCGGCCATGGAGCAGCGCTGGGAGGCGCCGTCACCGACACCGGCGAATTCGACTGGCGCGGCTACCCCAACATCTTCGCCAGCTATCGGCAGGGCGATGCTGCCGGCTGGGGCTTGCAGCAGATTCGAAAGAAGGGCCTGCGCGACATGGGCGGTTCGCTGTCCTCCGAGCAGGCGCATCAGATCGGCCTTGGCGCTGAGACGATGGCGCTGCGGGTCGCGCAGAGCAGCGCGAGCGCGATGGCATTGGCCCGTTTCCTGCAACATCACCCCGCCGTGGCCGCGGTTCACTATCCGATGCTCGAGACGCACCCGCAACATGCCCGTGCGAAACAGCATTTCAGTGCCGGCTCGTGGTTGCTCGCGTTCGAACTGCGTGACGCGTCTGCGATGCTGCCGGTACTGAACCGGTTGCGCCTGCCGATCAAGGCAACGGGCCTGGGCGACACGCGCACCTTGGTGATCCCGGTGGCGGCCACGATCTTCTGGGAGATGGGCGCCGCAGCACGCGCCGAGATGGGCATTACCGACGGCCTGATCCGCGTCTCGCTCGGCCTGGAAGACACGCAGGACCTGATCGCCGATTTCACCCAGGCCCTGGCTTGAACCCCAGACATCGCGCCAGACATCGCACCCGACACGCACCGACCACGCAGCGAACCACGAAGGACGCAGCATGAGAAACAGCCTTCCCTGGAACTTGATCCTGCGCAGCCTGATTCTGTGCACCTGCCTGGTTGTCACGTGCGTCCGTGGTGCGCCGTTGACGCGCGCCGAGGCGCTGGAGGCGATCGCCCAGCCCGAGGCGAGTGCCCGGCTCGCCGGCGTGGAGCGGCTCGGCGAAATCGGTCGCATGTCCGACGCGCAGCGCCTGCTCGTGCGGCTGGCCGACACCGATGACAAAGTACGCGCCTACGCAGTCGCGGCGATGTGGCAGATCTGGAGCCGATCCGGTGACCCGGCGATCGACAAGCTGTTCGCGCGTGGCCTGGAACAGATGCAATCGATGGCCTTCAAGGAGGCGCTGACCACTCTGAACACGGTCGTGCAACGCAAGCCCGACTTCGCCGAAGGTTGGAACAAGCGCGCGACGCTGTACTTCCTGATGGGCGAGTACGACAAGTCGCTGAAAGATTGCGACGAGGTGCTCAAGCGCAACAAGCATCACTTCGGCGCCATGTCCGGCGCGGGCCAGATCCACATGCAACTCGGCAACCCCAAGATGGCACTGGAATTCTTCCGCCGCGCGGTGGACGTGAACCCCAACCTGGACGGGCCGGCGCAGATGATTCCGCTGCTCGAGCAGCATCTGCGCGACAAAGGCCAGAGCACCACCTGAAGCGCCGCGGCCGCACGCCGCGCGCGTGATGTGCTGCCGTCGCGCGGCAGCGGGTGCGATTCAGGCCGGCGCGGCGATCTGGCGCAGCGCCTGTTCGAAAAGTTCGGGCGGCTGACCGCCCTGGATCAGGTGCTGATCGTTGATGATGATCGACGGCACCGAATGAATGCCGAGCTCCTGATAGTGGCGCTCCAGCGCGCGCACCTCGGCGGCGAATTGATCGGAAGCCAGGATCGCGCGGGCGCGTTCGACATCCAGCCCGACTTCGCCGGCGAGGCGAAGCAACACATCGGCGGCACCCGGGTTTTCGGCATTCGTGTGGTAGGCCGTCAACAAGGCGTGTTTGAGTTCGCGCTGTCGACCTTCCAGCCCGGCCCAGTGCAACAAGCGATGCGCGTTGAAAGTGTTCCACACGCGCGGGCGTTCGCCGAAGGTGAAACCCACCGCTGCGCCGCGCTGGCGCAAACCTTCTCGTCCCTGCGCGAGCTGCTCGGGTGACAGGCCGTATTTCTTCGACAGGTGCTGCACCGTGTCTTCCCCCTCGGGTGGCATGGCGGGGTTCAGCTCGAAGGGCTGGAAGTGCAAATCGACCCGAACGCTGTCGCCCAGGCGAGCCAGCGCGATTTCAAGCGAAAGCAGGCCGACGGCGCACCACGGGCAGGCGACGTCGGAGACGAAATCGATCTTCATGCAGGGCCTCGCAGCATTCTGGGCGATGGATCCTAGCAGCGCGGTTTCGAACCCGCGTGCGGGACCGACGATGGCCTCGCACGATGGCCCGGCTAGGCTTTGGCCGCCGGCACCAGACCATTGAGCTCGGCAACGAAATCGGCCAGCATCGGAACGAATCGGCCGCCCTGCCCGGCCGCCTCCATCGCGGCGAAGCTGTTCTTCACCTGCGCCTGCAAAGGGTTCACCGCGCCGACTTCGTTCGCCATGCTCGCCAGGTAGCGCATGTCCTTGTGCGCATTCGAGATCGTGAACTGGTGTGCGTTGGGGTCGTTCTCGAGCGACCACTTCATGAAGGTGTCGTAGAAGCCACTGCGCATGCGACCCGACCCCACCACGGCGTGAAACTGTTCGATCGTCAGGCCCGCCTTGCGCGCGATCGCCATCGCTTCTGAGAACAAAGCGGCGTAGCCCATCGCCACGAAATTGTTGATCAGCTTCATCTTGTGTCCCAGGCCGAGCGGGCCCAGGTGCACCACGTTGCCGGCCCAGCATCGCAGCACCGGCTCGATGCGCGCAAACGTCTGCGTATCGGCACCGACCATGGTGTCGAGCGTGCCTGCTTCGGCTTCCTTCGGGGTGCGCGACAGCGGCGCATCGACCAGCGTCATGCTCGCCGCGAGCAGTTCCTCGCCCAGGGCCAGTGTCGAGACCGGGTTCGACGTGGAGCAATCGATCACGACCAGACCGGCCTTGCGCGACGCCAGCAATCCATCTGGCCCACGCACCAGCGCTTCCACCTGCGGTGAACCGGTCACGCACAGGTGCACGATGTCGCAGGCGAGCGCCAGTTCACGCGCCGTCTTGACCTCGCGCGCGCCGAGTGACTTCAGATGCTCCACTGGCTCCCGGTTGCGGTGCCCCATCACCACCAGCGCGTAACCCTTGCTGACGATGTTCTTGGCCATGCCCTGGCCCATCAAGCCCACGCCGATGAAGCCGACCGTCGGTCGGACACCACTGGCGGGCGCTGTCGTCGATGGCGTCATGCCTTGGTCTTGCCATTCATCGCACGATAGGCACGCAGCACCTGGCTGTCGTCGGCCTTGCCGTGGCCCAGCCCCGCAGCGGCGAGGAACATCTGCATTGCGGCGGAGGCCAGTGGCAGGCCCTGGCGCATCAGCTTGCCCTGGTCGAGCACGATGCCCAGGTCCTTGACGAAGATGTCGACCGCGCTCGTCACGGGTGGGTCTTCCATCATCATGCGCGGGCCGCGGTCGCCCCACATCCACGAGTTGCCGGCCGACACCGAAATGATGTCGTGCATGGTCTGCAACGAGACGCCGGCGCGTTCGGCAACGTGCATCGCTTCCGCCGCAGCGGCGATGTGCACGCCGCAGAGCAACTGGTTGATCATCTTCGCGGTCGAGCCCAGCCCGGCTTCGCGGCCCACGTCGAAGATGCGCTGCCCGACTGCGCTGAGCACCGGCCGGGCGCGTTCCAGCACATCGGCGTCGCCCGACACCATGAGCGTCAGCGCCCCGGCCAGCGCGCCCTTGATGCCACCCGACACCGGCGCATCCAGCATCGCCAACCCCATCGCGGCGAGGCGTTCCGAGGTCTTGCGTGCCAGCGCAGGCGGCTGGGTGCAGGCGGCCACGACGATGGCGCCCCTGGGCAGGGCTTGCGCGGCACCCCCTTCGAACAGCACGTTTTCAGCCTGCTCGCCCGACACCACCATCAGCCAGTACACCTCGGCGTCACGCGCCGCATCGGCGGCGGAGGCGGCCGACGTGCCGCCGGCCTGCACGAGCGCCTGGGCGGCCCCGGCACGCACGTCGAAACCGCACACCGTGTGGCCGGCCCTGACCAGGTTGAGCGCCATGGGCGCGCCCATCGCACCCAGGCCGATGAATGCGATGCGCATGCTGCCCTCCTATTCCTTGACCGACCCGGTCATGCCGGAAACGTAATACTCAACAAAGAAGGAGTAGATGAATGCCACCGGGAGTGACCCGAAGAGGGCACCGGCCATCAGCGAGCCCCAGTGATAGACGTCGCCTTCCACCAGCTCGGTGACCACCCCGACGGGCAAGGTCTTGATCTCGCTGGACGAGACGAAGGTGAGTGCATAAATGAACTCGTTCCACGACAGCGTGAATGCAAAGATGCCGGCCGAAATGAGCCCTGGCACCGCCAGCGGCAACACGATTTTCACCAGAATCTGCCAGCGCGTTGCGCCGTCGATCAGTGCGCATTCTTCGAGCTCGAACGGAATCGACCTGAAGTAGCCCATCAGCAGCCAGGTGCAAAACGGAATCAGGAAGGTCGGGTAGGTCAGGATCAGCGCCAGGCGCGTATCGAACAGACCGAGCTGGAACACGACCGACGCCAGCGGAATGAACAAGATGGACGGCGGCACCAGGTAGGCCAGAAAAATCGCCAGCCCCACGTGCTTGGCCCCCGAAAACCGCAGGCGCTCGATCGCATAGGCGGCCAACACCGATGCAGCAAGCGAGAAGAATGTGGAGACGACCGACACCAGCACCGTGTTCCACATCCACTGCGGGTAGGCGGTGTCGAACAGCAGCTTCTTCACGTGCGCCAGCGTCGGCTCGATGACCCAGAACGGATTGCCGTCGCGTGACAGCAATTCGTTGTTCGGCTTGAACGAGGTGACGCTCATCCAGTAGAACGGAAACAGCAGCACGAACAGGAAGATTGCCAGCGGCAGGTACACCGTCACCAGCTTGCGTGGGGTCGATTCGAGGAAGTCCATGCCGCCCAGGTCGGCGGTACTGCTGTTCGCACTCATTTGTCTGCCCCACCCTGTTGCCAGGTGCGCCGTTGCAGGCCAAAATAGCTGAACATGATGGCCGCCAGGAGGAACGGCACCATCGCAATCGAGATCGCCGCGCCCTCGCCGAGTGCGCCGCCCGATATGGCACGCTGGAACGACAAAGTGGCCATCAGGTGGGTGGCGTTCAGCGGGCCGCCGCGTGTGATGACGTAGATCAACTGGAAGTCGGTGAAGGTGAACAACACCGAGAACGTCATCACCACCGCGATGATGGGCGTGAGCAACGGCAGCGTGACGTGGCGGAATTGCTGCCACGGCGTCGCACCGTCGATCGCCGAGGCCTCGTAGTACGACGGCGAGATCGTCTGCAGGCCCGCAAGCAGCGTGATGGCGACGAACGGCACGCCGCGCCAGACGTTGGCGGCGATCACCGAGAAACGCGCATTCCACGGGCTGCCGAGGAAGTCGATGTAATGGTCAATCACACCCATCTTCACGAGTACCCAGCTGATGATGGAGAACTGTGCATCGAAGATCCACCAGAACGCGATTGCCGACAGGGCGGTGGGCACGATGTAGGGCAACAGGATCACGGCGCGGAAAAAGCTCTTGAAACGGATGTTCTTGTTCAGGAGCAACGCGAGCCACAAGCCGAGGAAAAATTTCAGCACGCTGGCGATGGTTGTGTAGAACAGCGTGTTGAACAGCGCCAGCTGCGTCACCTGGTCGGTGACGAGATAGGCATAGTTGTCCAGGCCGACCCACTCGCCCGGCCGCCCGACCTTGGCATCGGTGAAGCCCAACCACACGCCCAATCCAAGCGGGTAAGTCAGGAACAGCAGCAGCAACACCGCTGCGGGCAGCATGAAAATGAGCCCGAGCGCGTTGCGACTGTTCTGCAGTTTTTCAAGCATGGGATTGGGGCGGCCCCGGAAGGAATCTGTTCAACCTTGATGTAGTCGTGGACGGGGGTCCCGGCCTGCGCCGGGATGACGGCTCAACATGATTGCCGCTGCCCGTCATGCCGGCAAACGCCGGCATCCACGACGTCCGTCCAGACTCAGACCTTGTAGTACCGTTCAGCGCGCTTCTGCGCCCGCTCCATCGCCTCCTTGGGCGACTTGGAGCCGCTCGCCGCTTCGGCCACCATGTTGACGACGATGAAGTCGGCCGCGGCGCCCGCTGAGGCGTAGCCCAGTTTTCCCGCGTAGCCTGCGGGCCGCAGGTTCTTCACACAGTCGCGGTACGGCGTGTGCTTCGGGTCCGATGTCCAGATTGCAGCCTTCGCGTACTCGGCCAGCGGCGGCGCGATGTAGCCGCCCGATGCGGTGAGCCAGGGGTCGAACTGCTCCTGCTCCATCATGAAACGCAGGAACTCTTTGGCCGCCTGCGGGTACTTGGTGTACTTCATGACCATCTGGTTGAAAAACAGATGCGACTCGGTGGGCACACCGACCGGGCCGATCGGGTACTGGGCGTGGTGCACATCTTCCTTCAGGTCGCGCACCTTTTGATCGGTCGACGTCTTGGTCGCGTAGTAGATCGAGATGCCGTTGTTGGTCAGGCTGATCTGACCGTCGAGAAAGGCCTTGTTGTTGTTGGGGTCCAGCCACGACAACGTGCCGGGGATGAAGGTGGCGTACATCTCCTTGGCGTACTCCAGCGCGCGGATCGTCTCCGGGCTGTCAATGACGACCTTGTTGCTGGTGTCCACCAGCTTGCCGCCGTGCGACCACACCAGCCAGTTGCACCACAGGCCGTCGCCGGTGGCGTTGCCCAGCGCAAAGCCACTGGGCGTGCCCTTGGCATGCAGCGCCTTGAGCAGTGCCATGAAGCCGGTGGTGTCCTTGGGGAAGGCGTCGAAGCCCGCCGCCTTGACCATGCTCTGGCGATAGACCAACATCGCGCCGGCGGCACCGAGGCCGATGCCGATCCACTTCTTGCCGTCGGGGCGCAGGTAGGCCTCGCAGGCCGGGTACCAGCCGCCGTACTTCTTGCCCAGGTAGTTGGCCAGGTCGGTGACGTCGAGCAGCTTCTCCGGGTAGAGGTTGGCGTCGTCGTTGGTCGACAGGATGATGTCCGGGCCGGCGCCGGTGTTCGCGGCCACCGCCGCCTTCGGGCGCACG
>JANNKS010000318.1:0-1684 GCA_031396425.1 Rhizobacter sp.
CGGCGAGAAGCAGTTCGAAGTGCTGTCGACCAACGGCGACACATTCCTCGGTGGTGAAGACTTCGACCAGCGCATCATCGACTACATCATCGCCGAGTTCAAGAAGGAACAAGGCGTCGACCTGGGCAAGGACGTGCTCGCCCTGCAGCGCCTCAAGGAAGCGGCGGAAAAAGGCCAAGATCGAGCTGTCCAGCGGCGCACAGACCGACATCAACCTGCCCTACGTGACTGCCGATGCTTCAGGGCCCAAGCACTTGAACATCAAACTCTCGCGCGCCAAGCTCGAGGCGCTGGTCGACGACCTGATCGAACGCACCATGGCGCCGCTGCGCACGGCGATGAAAGACGCCGGCGTGGCCGTCAGCGCGATCGACGACGTGATCCTGGTGGGCGGCATGACGCGCATGCCCAAGGTGCAGGACAAGGTCAAGGAATTCTTTGGCAAGGAGCCGCGCAAGGACGTCAACCCCGACGAGGCTGTTGCGGTGGGTGCGGCCATCCAGGGCCAGGTGCTGGCGGGCGACCGCAAGGACGTGCTGCTGCTCGACGTCACACCGCTCAGCCTGGGCATTGAAACGCTCGGCGGCGTGATGACCAAGATGATCAAGAAGAACACCACCATACCGACCAAGTTCGCACAGACCTTCTCGACCGCCGACGACAACCAGCCGGCAGTGACGATCAAGGTCTACCAGGGCGAACGCGACATGGCCACCGGCAACAAGAGCCTGGGCGAATTCAACCTCGAAGGCATTCCGCCGTCGCCGCGCGGCATGCCGCAGATCGAGGTGACCTTCGACATCGACGCGAACGGCATCCTGCACGTGGGCGCGAAAGACAAGGCGACGGGCAAGGAGAACAAGATCACGATCAAGGCCAATTCGGGGTTGTCGGAAGACGAGATCCAGGCGATGGTCAAGGACGCCGAACTGAATGCGGTCGAAGACCGCAAGAAGCTCGAATTGATTCAGGCGCGCAACTCCGCCGACGCGATGGTGCACAGCGTCAAGAAGAGCCTGGCCGAACATGGCGACAAACTCGACGCGCCCGAGAAAGAGAAGATCGAAGCTGCGCTGAAAGACGCCGAGACAGCGCTCAAGGGTGACGACAAGGACACCATCGAGGCGAAGACCGAAGCACTGATGACGGCAAGCCAGAAGCTGGGCGAAAAGGTCTACGCCGACAGCCAGGCCGCTGCCGCCGGTGCGGGCGCTGCGGCAGGCGGCACGCAGGATGCGCAACCGTCAGCAGCCAAGGCGGCCGACGACAACGTGGTCGACGCCGACTTCAAGGAAGTCAAAGACAAGAAGTAAGCCCTTGCCGCTGGGTTGAACCCGGCATCTCGCGCCGCGTTCGGGAGCCTCAGACCAGGTCTGAGCCCGAGCGCGGCGGTTTGTTTTTCGGAACATGTCTGAACAGGTGAGCTGATGGCCAAGCGCGATTACTACGAGGCACTGGGCGTCGCGAAGAACGCGAGCGACGAAGACATCTAGAAGGCCTATCGCAAGCTGGCGATGAAGCACCACCCTGACCGCAATCAGGGCGATGGCGCGAAAAAGGCCGAAGAGAAATTCAAGGAGGGCAAGGAGGCTTACGAAATGCTCTCCGACCCGCAAACGCGCGCCGCCTATGACCAGTACGGCCACGCTGGCGTCGACCCGAACATGGCCGGCGGCCGGCCCGG
>JANNKS010000339.1:0-3946 GCA_031396425.1 Rhizobacter sp.
CATCTACCGCGAAAACATCACCCGAGCCGCGTGCCGAGGCGCCCCTGCGACGCTCCGACATCGCCTCAGGCAAGCTCGTGCTGCGCAAGACGATTCGAGAAGAGTTGCGGCGCGCCTGACCAGCTTCTACTGCGCCAGGAACCCCCCATCGACCGGCAACGTGTGCCCGGTGATGAGCCGGGCCCGATCCGATGCCAGAAAGACGATTGCGTTCGCGATGTCCTCGGGCTCGGGCAGGCGGCGCATCGGCGTCACGTCGAGCACGCGGTTCAGCAGGTCGGGGCTGGCAAAGAGTCCGGCGGTCAGCTCGGTGCGCACCCAGGTCGGGGCAACCGCGTTGACGCGGATTCCCGCCTGCGCCCACTCGACCGCCAGCGCGCGCGTCAGGTTGACGACGGCGCCCTTGCTCGCCTGGTACGACGCGTTCGGGTACAGGCCACCGCCCGACAGCCCCATGATCGACGCGACGTTCACGATCGCACCGCCACCGGCCGGAATCATCAGCCGCGCTGCGGCCCGGCAGCACATGAACAGTGCCGTCAGGTTGACGTCGACGACCGTCTGCCAATCGGCCGTTGCCAGTTCGATGGTTGGCCGGCGCAACGCGATGCCGGCGTTGTTGACGAGCACGTCGATGCGGCCGTAGCGCGCTGCGACCTTGGCGAACGCCGCCTCCAGCGCGGCTTCGTCGGTCAGGTCGACTGTCTCGGCGTGGTGTTCGATCGCCTGCGCCGACAAGGTCTCATGCGCCGCCGCGAGTGCGCGTGCGTCGCGGTCCCACACCACGACGACCACGCCCGTCTTCGCGAGCGCCTGCACGGTGGCCCAGCCGATGCCCCGGGCGGCGCCGGTGACGATGGCAACGCGCGGTCGCGATGCGGTCTGGGGTGACTGGCCGACGGCGTGGTTCGATGTCATGGTGGGCGCACTCCTGCAGCTTGGTACCACGCGCCACTTGCATGCCGGTTGAGGGGAAACGCGAACCCGGCCGCGCTGCGACTCCGCTCGAAAACACGCAGCCTGCGCGGCCTTGTGCGCCGCTACCATCACGCCCTTCATGTTTCTGCACCGCCCGCTCCCCGGCCTGCGCACGGCCGTTCTCGCCGCCTGCCTGCTGCCTGCGGCGGCGCCTGCGCTGGCCGCCGAGGAACCGATCCGGGCCACGCGGCTGCAGCAGGCTGAGCGCATCACGCTCGACGGCACGCTCGCCCACCCGGCGTGGCAGCGTGCGCCGGTGTTCGGCCGCACCTACCAGATCGACCCGGTGCGCGGCGTCACGCCCACGCACGCCACGCGCGTGCAGGTGCTCTACGACGAACAGGCGTTGTATGTCGGCGTGACCGCGCTCGACCCGCAGCCTGAGTTGATCCGCGCGCCGCTGGTGCGCCACGACCAGGTGAACCGCACCCAGGACTTCGTGGTGCTGTATGTCGACCCGATCGGCGCGCGCCGATCGGCGCAGTTCTTCCGCGTCAGCGCGTCCGGCGGCACCGGCGACGGCCTGCACAGCGCCGCCAACGACGGCGAAGACTTCTCGCCCGATTTCGACTGGGACAGCGCGGTCGCACGCAACGACGCCGGCTACACGGCGGTGATGCGCATTCCCTATTCGACGCTGCGCTACACCACCACGCAGGCCGGCGCCTGGCGGCTCATGCTCGGCCGGCGCATCCCGCGCGAGAACATCATGCTCACGCTCACCGTGCCGCTGCCGCGCGAGGCGCTCTCGTTCATCGACGCGCTGCAACCCCTCGAAGGGTTCGAGCCGCCCGGCGAACACGGTTTCCTGCAGCTGCGCCCAACGCTCACCTTACGCCGCAGCGTCGACGAACCCCACGGCGCGCAGCGGCGCAGCGACAACGAAGCCAAGCTCTCGCTCGACCTCAAATGGCGCGCCCGGCCCGAACTGGTGGTCGACGCGACGATCAACCCCGATTTCGCCCAGGTCGCTCTCGACCAGCCGCAACTCGCGCGCAGCACGCGCTTCGCACTGCTGCTGACCGAGAAGCGGCCGTTCTTCCTCGAGTCGACCGACCTGCTGATGTCCGACACCGACGCGCTCTACACGCGCAGCGTCACCGATCCGCGCTTCGGCGTGCGCGCCACCTGGCGCGCCGAAGAAGCCACCGGCTCGGGCCTGCTGCTGCGCGACAAGGGCGGCGGATCGACGCTCATTCCGGGCGCGTTCAGCACCGGCTTCGCCTTGCAGCCGAAGAACGACGCGCTGCTGTCGCGCGCTCAGTCGCGCTTCGGCTCCTTCAGCGTCGGTGCGCTTGCCGGTGGGCGCGCCTATCGAGACGTCGACGGCACCAGCCTCGGCGACAACCTGGTCGGCGGCGCCGACGCGCAGTGGCTCGTCACCGACAGCTGGCGCCTGAAGGCGCAGGCGATGGGCTCCAACACGAGTGCGCTCGACGACGGCGCCGGCAGCCTGCGCAAGGGCGATGCGCAGCGCGGCGCGTCGGCCTACGCCGGCGTGTTCGGCAAGACCGAGCGCACCGAAACCGACCTCAGCATTCTCGAGATCAGCCAGGGTTACCGCAACGACGTCGGTTTCGTCGCCCAGGCCGGCACACGCAGATTCGTCGCCAAGCAGAACCTGCAATGGTTCGAACTCGGGCCGCTGAATCAATTCAACGCCTATCTCAACACCGAGCGCACCGAAGAACGTGGCAGCGGCCTCACCGTGCTGCAGCGCTGGACACCGGGCGTGTGGATGGCGGGGCCGCGCAACAGCGAGCTGGTGGTCGAATGGACGCCCGCCGAGAAAAGCCGCGTTCATCGCGCCGGCCCGCTGCACGACGCCCACTACGTGCACGTCTGGGGCCAGACGACGCCGGGCGCCTGGGCTTCGCTCATCGAAGCCTGGTTCGACACCGGACGGATGGTCGACGTGCTGGCCGCCGCGGACGGCCGGGTCGTTCCGGCGCGCAAGTTCGGCTTCGAGCTGAAGGCGCGGCCGATCGCCCGGCTCGAACTGCAGCCGCGGGTCGAGTCCATCGTGTTCGACAACCCCATCGAAGGCAAATACCGCGAGGTCGCGTCGCAGCTGCTCGCCGTGTGGCACCTCAGCGCAGCGCAGACGCTGCGGGCCATTTTCCAGCGCCACAGCTTCGGCCGCCCGGGCATCGACGCGCAGGCCGAGACCGCGCAATCCCTCACCTACACCTGGCGGCGCTCGACGAGTAATGTGTTCTACCTCGGCGCGACGCGCGGCAACACCGGCCTGCCCGCCACACCGAGCCGCAGCACGGAGTGGTTCGCCAAGTGGCAGTTCGATATCGGAGAAGTGATTCGCTGAGGCCTTGAGCCACCAAGGTCAGGTCGGCACCGCATCGCTGTGGACCGGTTTTGCAACTCGAGCGCCCGAACCCAGCTCAATGGGAGAGCGCGGCCGAAGCGTCGACAAGGCCACAAGCCGCAGCTCACAGGCCTGTCATTCAATCACCTCATCGACCCGGGTCAAGACACCGGTCGAGAACTTGATTCCCAGTGCCTTCGCTGCCTTCAAGTTGACGACGAACTCGAAATGGGTCGGCTGTTCGACGGGGAGTTCACCGACCGGAGCCCCTTTGACAAGCCTGGACACGTAGGACCCGAGTCGTTCGAAGAACAAGGTTCGGTTGGGGCCGTACGACATCAGTCCGCCGTTGACCGGAAACTCCCGGTGAGGGGAGATGCCGGGCAGGCGATGGGGCGACAAGAACTCTGCAATGCGACTGCCGAACTGGCTGAACAGCGGCGAACCCAATTGCACGATCGCCTGCGGCCTATCCTTCATGCCCAAGGTCAGGACGCTTTCGAGCCCCGCCAGGTCCCGGAACTCCAGGATCCGCAAGTCGATCGACATTGTCTTGGCCACCGCCGCGATCGCGTTCCTCTGGTACGGACCCGTGTTCACATCCCACAACACGGCGAAGCGCTGCGCAGCGGGCAACACCTCGCG
>JANNKS010000356.1:0-15444 GCA_031396425.1 Rhizobacter sp.
TGGTGCATGGAGTCAGACGATCCGCCGCATCGCCTCGAGCGCCTCGGGCAGGGTGAATCGGCCGGCGTGGAGCGCGTTGCCGACGATCGCGCCCTCCAGGTTCGCGCCCGCTGCGGCGACCTCGGCTAGCACGACCAGGTCCCCGATCGAGGAGATCCCGCCGGAGGCGATCACCGGGGCTGTGGTGGCGCGGGTGACTGCTCGGTAGAGCTCCACGTTGGGGCCGCGCAACATGCCGTCCCTACTCACGTCGGTAACGACGTAGCGGGCGCAGCTGGCGGTGTCGAGCCAGGCGAGGGTCTCCCAGAGGTCGCCCCACCGTCGGTGGAATTGGTGGTCCCGCCACGGGCTCCGAGCCGGTGCTGCGTCGAGCCGTCCGGACCTTCGACGACACGCACGTCAAGGCTGACAGCGACGCGCTCACCGTGCGCAGCGATCGCCCGTGCGCACCATGCCGGGGCCTCCAACGCCGCCGTACCGACGTTGACCCGCGCACAACCAGTGGACAGGGCCCTCTCCAGCGAGGCGTCGTCGCGGATGCCGCCCGACAGCTCCACCTTGACGTCCAGCTCCCCGATCACGGCTGCGAGCAGCTCAGCGTTGGAGCCGCGACCAAACGCCGCGTCCAGATCGACCAGGTGAATCCACTCCGCGCCAGCGGCCTGCCACGCTAGCGCCGCGTCAAGCGGGTCGCTGTCGAACGCAACGTTACGGAGACGTCGTCGACCACCTCACGTAGCCTGTCCGTATGCCCCTACGCCGTCCGGACCTGAGCGATTTCTGCAACCCGCAATCCAAGGAGCCACCATGCCGCAACTCAATGCCTACCTGTCCTTCGACGGCAACTGCGCCGAAGCGATGGCGTTCTACGCCCGCGTGCTCGGAGCCAAGGTCGAAGCGCTCATCTCGTACGGGCAGGCGCCCGGCGACTCCTGCGCGCCGGCCAGCCATGCCGACAAGATCATGCATGCCTATCTCGTTCACCCCGACTTCGCGCTGATGGCCGGCGACACGCCACCGGGCATTCCGTACCAGGGTGTCAGCGGCGTGATGATGACCCTGACCTACCCGACGGCGGCCGAAGCGCAGCGCGTGTTCGCGGCCCTCGCCGAAGGCGGCAACGTCACCATGCCGGTGGGGGAAACGTTCTGGGCCGATGCGTTCGGCATGGTCACCGACCGCTACGGCACGCCCTGGGGCGTGAACGGCGGCGCGCGGATGCAGCCGCCGAAGTAGGGCGCGCGCGAAGCATGGGCAAAGGACGGGCCTCGCACTTGTCGAACTGCGTTCGCACCACTGTCATCGCGTGATCAAGGTCTGCGTGTCGATCTGCGCGAGTGGTTCCCCGGGGTAGCGACCGCGCGCGGCCTCGAGGCAGGCTGTTGCGGACGATGACACCTGTACGCCGGCGGCGCCGGCCAGAGCGTCGCCCAGCACCAGGTACAGGTTCCCTGCCACGGCAAGCGCCGCGGCAACCCAGGCAACGCGTGCCGGCGACAACAAGGGACGACAGGTGGGGATGCTCGGTGCCATGTTGTCTGCTTCCAATGATTTGACCATCCGCCATCCTCGACGCCAGGCGTTGCACTGCCATTGCAGCGATGGCGGGCGTTCGTTTCATCTGAAATGCGATACCTCGCCGCCGACGGATTTCCGAAGCTGGGAACGCGCCCGATGCAGGATCAACGACGCGTGGTTGGGCGCGATGCCCAGTTCACGTGAAGCCGCCTCGTGACTCAGCCCATCAACCTCGCGCAACAGGAGCAGGCGCGCCGCAATGGCAGGCAGCGCGTCAAGTGAGCGCGCTACCGCCTGAAGGGATTCGCGACCCTCGAGCAGGCGCTGCGGGTCGTGAGCAGCGTTCCAGGCGCCGAGCCCCACATCGGCTGCGCCGTCGTCGTCATCGGCGGGCATCACAACCGAGTCGTCGACGGCCACGGTCGCCGGCATCCGCTTTTCGCGGCGCAGGTGATCGGCGATGCGGCGCAGCAGGATTCCTGTGAGCCAGGTGCGAAGCGACGCCCTGCCTGCGAACCCTTGCCCGCCTTGAAGAGCTGCCAGCAGTGTCTCCTGGACCATGTCTTCGATCAGGGCCGCGTCACGCAGCCGCCGGCTCGCGAAGCGAATCAGATAGGGCCGGTGCATGCCCACGAGGTGTGCATGGCTTTGCGCGTCCGGCGCGAGCCTTGAGGTGCTCATGGTGCCTCGTTGAACAGCCCCGGACCGCCGTCGTGATCAGCGTCCATGGACAGCCGGCCGGGCGCCGCTGACGTCTGATCCGACGCGGTTCCGCAGACGCAGCCACAGGCGGCCCAACGCGGCGAACCCACGCCCAATGGCATCTCCGATCGCCAGGGCACGTTGCCTGCGCGCTTCAAGGTAAACCTCGACCCAAGCAGGTTTCTCGTGGTGTTCCCGGGAAGCTGCGGACTTCGAGTCAGCGTGGGCTGGAGCGGCCGTCCCGGGCGACGTGTCCAGGTCGAACACCAACAGGCTCGCGTCGCTCAAGGCCTGAACGATGACCAGACCGGACCTTTCAACCGCGAAACTTTCACCCGGGCTGAGGACATGGTCCTGCGGGTCCGAGTCCTGGGTAACCCAGACGTGACCGTCGAACACGGCAACCCCTTTTCCCCGCCCATTGCGCAACTGCAGAAGTTCGCCCCGAGCGAGGTGCGTCAGGGCCAGTTTCAAGTCGGTATGCATTTCGACTCCTTGGCTAGAACACTATGAACACCAGTGCATCCTGTGCGTTGGAGATTGCGAGATCATTTCCTGAGGGAACACCTGAATTGCAGGTGCAATCGCGCTTTCATGCACGGGTCGGCGCGGCGCGCCGGGCCTCAGAGCAGTTCTTCCGAAACGAAGAACGACAACAAGCCCAGGCGCAACCGCAGCAGCCAATCGGTGTGCGGCTCGGCGGCGTGCACCATCTCGCCGTCGTCCGCGGCGGCAATCCACTCAAGGCGTTCGCTGCCGCTGCCGATGCGCAGCCGGTAGTTGCTCGAGACCCAGGGCTGCTCGAGCAAGCCAGCGGCCTGGGTGGCGAGTTCGGGGCTGTCGATCGCCAGACCGATTTCGGTGTTGCTGCGCGACGAGCGCAGGTCCATGTTCATCGAGCCCACCATCAGAAAGCGCCGGTCGACCACCGCAAGCTTGGCATGCAGCCGCCCGAGCGACGAGCTGAAGTCACCGAGCATGCCCGCCTTGCGAATTCGCGTCGGGCTCAACTCACTCAGGTCCACGCCCATCCGCAGCATTTCCTTGCGATAGCGCGCATAGCCCCAATGCGCGAGCGGCTCGTCGGTGGCAGCGAGCGAATTCGTCATCACCGAAATGCGTATGCCGTTGTCGCGCGCCTCGCGCATCAACGCCAGCCCGTGCTGGCCAGGGATGAAGTAAGGCGACGCGATCAACACCTCGGAGCGCGCCGAGCGCAACAGCGCCAGGGTGCTTTGCATCGCCGTACCCATCGGGCCGGCCGCAGACACAGGGGCGTCGCCCGCGCCCGCACCCGCGGCTTTGGCAGGGACATCGGCGAACACCTGCACGCTGGCGAACGTCAGGTCGAGGCGGCCGGCCTTCAGTTGTTCGTCGATTGGCGTTGCCGTTCCGGGGAGGCGGGAGCCAGCGCCTGCAACGCGTGCGGCGAACAGGTCGCGCGCTGCGTCGGGTGCAAGGTCGCTCGCATCGAGAACGCCGACGGGAAACGCGAGTTCGCTGTTCCAGAAGCTGTCGAACACGCGCGACAGCTCGCGCACCACGGGTCCGGACGACAGCAGGTCCATGTCGATGAAGTTGGCCGCGCTGCCGCGCATGAAATATTCGTCGGCAACGTTGCGTCCACCCGTCACCGCGAAGGTGTTGTCGGCGATGAAGAGCTTGTTGTGCATGCGCCGGTTGATACGGTCGAAGTCGTGCAGCGAGAACAGCACCCGCGTCGTGCGCGAGCCCGAACGCACCGGAAGCGGGTTGAACAGCCGCACTTGCACGTTCGGATGCGCGGCCAGACCCGTGAACAACTCGTCCCGCGCGTCGGCGTGCAGGTCATCGACGAGCAGGCGCACCCGCACCCCCCGCTGCGCGGCGTCGCGCAGGGCGCGCAGGAACTGGCGACCTGTGTCGTCGGCGGCGATCAGGTAGTACTGGACGTCGAGCGATTTCTGCGCGAGATGCAGCAATGCCTGGCGCGCCGCCAGCCCTTCGGCCCCGTCAGGCAACAGCCGAAAGCCTGACAGCCCGCGCCCGTCTCGTGGCGTGGAAGCTTCAGCGATGTCGGCAAGCGCGGTGCGGCCGACGTCGGTCAGCGCCACGGAGCTTGGGCGTTGAACGTCACCAGGCAGCGCGGCGCAACCGGCGAGCAGCGCAAGCACCAGCAGGAGGGTGAGGGCGACTTTCCTGCGCAGGGCGAAAACCGCAGCGGCCGATCCACTCGAGCCAAGGTGCGTCAAGAAGCGCAACACGACGCCGTTGCAGTCGCTTTGGCGGGTGGCGGTGGTCGGGTACACGGCGTGCCTCCGGGCAGTGGCCGGTCCCGCGCAGCACATGGAGTGGCTGGGGCCGGCATTTCACGATGGAGGTATTTCGCGCGCCGGCGGTTGCTCAACGATGTCGACGCTGCGCTGCGGAGTTACGGTTGAAACCGCGCGACGACAACGCGCAATAGCGCTCAGCCTGTCCGTCGAGGATCTGCTGGGCCTGCAAACCGGTGAAGCGCGAGCTTGAGCGGCCTCGCGCCGCCTCAGTACGCTGCCGCGACGAAACGCAGCCGGGTGATTTCGGATGGCGCACCCAGGCGCAGAGGAGGGCCCCAGTAGCCGGTGCCGCGGCTGGTGTAGACCCACAGCGAGCGAAGCCGGTGCAGGCCGGCTGTGAACGGTTGCTGCAGGCGCACCAACAGATTGAAGGGCCAGTACTGACCGCCATGGGTGTGGCCGGACAACTGCACATCAAACCCGGCGTCTGCGGCGGCCGCTGCGCTGCGCGGCTGGTGGGCCAGCAACACGCGCAAACCGGCGTCGACCGGTGCGCCCGCCAGCGCACGTTGCGGGTCGCTGCGGTGGGCGGGCACAAAATGGTGCGCGCTGAAGTCGGCCACGCCGGCCATCACCAGCGCCACGCCGTCGTGATTCAACACGACATGTTCATTGGTCAGCACGCGCAAGCCGAGCGTCGACAGCAGAGCAGTCCATTCATGGACGCCGCTGTAGTACTCGTGGTTGCCGGTGACGAAGTAGGTGCCATGGCGCGAGCGCAGCCCGGCCAGGGGCGCAACGTCGTGCGCCAGGTCCGCCACCCGGCCGTCGACCAGGTCCCCGGTCACAGCCACGGCGTCTGCGTTCAAGCGGTTGACAGCCTCGACGATCGCCTGGACGTAGCCGCGCTTGACCGTGGGGCCGACATGAATATCGGTGATCTGCGCAATCGTGAAACCTTGCAGCGCCAAGGGCAACCCGGCGACGGGAACGACGACATCGCGCACCCGCGCTGTGCGGCGCGCGCCGCCAAGGCCCCAAAGGGTGGCCAGCAGCGCCAGCCCCGGCACGGCCAGCGCCGTCGGTGCGGCCAGCGAGGGCAGCGGCAATGGCCAGGCGAGCAGCAGAACCAGGTCGCGAAGCAGCGTGAACGCCAGCAGCATCGAAAACAGGCCGAGGGCCAGCATACCCGCCCAGGTCCACCGGTCGGCGGCACGTCGATCGCGTGCGCGGCGCCCCAGAAAGGCCGTCGGGATCAACGCCAATGACAGGAGCAGCAGCCCGACGAATGCGACCGACGCCACCGACCCGGGAAGCTGCGGCGCAACGCGCCAGCCGATGTACAGATGCAGCAGCGCCAACAGCCAGATTGCAGACACTTGCGCTACATGGCGACAGTGCGGCAGTATTCAAGCCACCGCCCGCGGGCGACCCGCTGCCGCCCAGGCATCTAACGCACCGGGTCGACCGCAGCGTCGAACAGATAGCCCGCACCGCGCTCCGTCTTGATGAAGCGCGGGTTCGCCGGGTCGTCTTCGATCTTGCGCCGCAGCCGCAGGATCTGCACATCGATCGAACGGTCATAGACCTCGGCGTTGTGCAGTCGCGAGAGGTCGAGCAACTGCTCGCGCGACAGGATGCGCTGCGGCGACGAGACGAACGCCGCGAGCAGGCTGAATTCGCCGTTCGTCAGGTCGACCGCCTTGCCCTGCGCCGATTTCAGCTTTCGCAAGCCGATGTTCAATTCCCAGCTGCCGAAACGATAGGCGCGCACCTGGGCGATTGCTTCGGCGACCGTCGCCTGCGCCCGCGCCCGGCGCAACAGCGCGCGAATTCGCGCAAGCAGCTCGCGCGGGCTGAACGGTTTGGTGAGGTAGTCGTCGGCGCCGAGCTCCAGGCCCATCACGCGGTCCGCCTCGTCAGCGCGCCCGGTCAGCATCAAGATCGGAATCGCCGACGCTTCGCGCAGCCTGCGCGCGATCTGCATGCCGTCTTCGCCCTGCAGGCGCAGATCGAGCACGACCAGATCGATCGTCTCGCGCGCCAGCGTCGCGTCGAACTCCTTGCCGTTCGCCACCGCGGTGACGCGCAAGTCGTTCTCGCTCAGGTAGTCGCAGACGAGTTGCCGGATCGCCGGATCGTCATCGAGCGCGAGCACGTGGGGGGTCAACACCGGAGCACTCTGCATGGGATCACCTCGAGAGCCTGACGTGACGAGCCGCCATCGTAGCGCGGCGTCGAAGCCACTACTCGCGTTGCGGTCCCGGCATCAGCGCTGCAGAAAAGACTTGCCACTCTCGAACACCGCCTGCGATCGGCTCAGGCCGAGGTCCCTGAGCTGGTAGTCGTCGAGCGTGGAAAGTTCGCGGCGCGAGCGGCTCAGCTGGCGCTACTGCCTGAAACGGACGATGGCGCGGGACAAGGTTTCGCCGATGACCTGGCCGGCGGCACGAATCCTGGCGTTTGCGCCGGGCCTGTGCGCTGCGGTCGAAGTCACGCAGCCAAACATCACGGCGTCCATTGAGTCGGTGTGGGTCATGGCAAAGCTCCTGCGAAGTTGCGACGGCCTCCAGTACAACGCCTGGCGATTGCGGCAAGGTTTCCGGCCCAGGACGCCGGATTTCGTTTGCAATACGGTCAGTCGGTAACCCGCCGTTCGACGAAGCAGGTGGCCTCGCAAGTTCTGCACTCCGTCATGCCTGCCAGAAGAACTTGCTGCGTTCGTTCTCGACTTCAGAACGCGTGAGGCCGATGTCCCTGAGCAGGTGTTCGTCGAGTTCGGCCAGATCGTCGCGCCCGCGGCTTCGGCGAAGCCAGGTCCGCAGCACGGCCATCGCGCGCGCGAAAGACGACTGCCTCGGGCCCGGTCCGCGGACCGCAGGCACGACCGGACAATTGAGCGTTGCGCCCGCGGCCAGATGTGGGTGATTCATCGTCAGTCTCATCGAAGTTTGAACAAGCCAACTTCAACACCGCCGCATTGCGCCGAAGTTTCGGCGCAAGGTGCTCAGAATTGCAGTTGCAACCGCGCGAGGCCGCGGGACCTCATGGGTGGCTCGACGAGTGGCGCCACCGTGACTTCAGCCTCTCACTGCTGCGCACCTGCCGACGCACTGGCCGGAGCCCAGGGTTCGGGAACGCGGTTCTTCACCGCGGGAATCGTCCTCAGATAGCTGTAGATCGATTCGAGATCGGCGTCGGTGAAGTTGTTGTAGACCAGGATCGGCATCGGCGGCAGGACGGCGCGGCCGCGGCCCATGTGGCGCCCGGTGCGGATCGTGTCCATGAAGTTGCGCAGCGTCCATTCGCCCAGTCCGGTATCGGCATCGGGCGTCAGGTTGGCGGTGAAACTCACGCCCCAGGGCCCGGACCATGCGGTATTGGAGCCCGCTGCCGTGATCAGCCACGGGCCCGGCGGCAGCTTCGGTGCCGCCGGCATCGCCAGCGTTTCAGGGTGTCCCGACAACATGCGCGTCATGTCGGGCTCGGCGCCGTTCGGTCCCATCTTGAAAGGCGTGTGGCAGTCGTGGCAACCGGAGGTGTTGACGAGGTACTTGCCGCGCGCGACGAGATCGGAGGGCGCTTTCGACGCGTCGGCAGCGGACGCTGGCATGCCGGCCAGGCCGATGCTTGTGCTGACACCGATGGCGGCGAGCAGGCTCGCCGAAGACAGGGTGGAAACGAGGTTGCGATTCATGGTGGGGGCTCCTTGCGTGAGGACAGGTCGTGGGTGATCCAACGCTCGATCAGGGCAAGACCCTGGGCGTCGGGCTGGCGGGAACCGAGAGGTGGCATCTGAACCAGTGCATGGCGCGAACGCATGCGCAGCGCGAGCACGCTGGCGTCGGGGCGGCCGGGCTCGACAAGTGTCATGGCGCTCGCAGCGCCGGGCACACGGTAGCGACTCGGCGCACCGACCACCGAGCGCAGCACGCGTTCGCTGCTGGCTTCGGCGGAATCGACGCTTTGCGCGAGCGTCAGCCGCACCGGTGCGGGCGCGCCGTTGTGGTTGTGGCAGTGGCCGCAGTTGCCGTGCAGGTAGCCCAGTGCCGCACGTTCCGAAGGCGAATTGGCGGCGATGCGCGGCGCGCGGCCGAGCAATTCCACAGGCAGTTGACGCAGCCAGCCGCGCGCGACCAGGCCGGACAGGTCGACGTCGGACATCGCTGCGGGTGCGCCATGCGCGGCGAGCGGGTCGCGATCGGGCGACAGCTGCAAGGCGCCGACGCCGAGCAGCGGCGCCGCCGCCCCCTCGTGGCAGGCGAGGCAGTCGATGCGTGCCGGGATCTCGTAGCGACCGTCCGGCGCACCGGCAACGGGCAGCGACTTGACGCCTGCGGCGGGCGCGAGCACGGCGTCGCTGCCAGCGTCGTTCCACACGTAGGTGGCGAACAGCCACGAGCCGTCGGCGCGGCGTTCGATGTAACGCGTTTCGACCGGACGGCCGTAGGCGAACTCCTTCCAAACCCGGGTGCCGCGCGGGAAATCCCATGCGTCGGGCCGCGACGCATCGATAAAGCTGCCGGGCGGCAGGTAGAGCCAGCGCCGCTTGCTCGTACCGTCGGACCACAGCGGGTACTGCGGCGTGAACGGCAGATTCGCCGCCCGCACTTCGGTGGTCGAGCCTGGTGCGTACAGGCCGGTATCGCGCAGCAGCCTGGGAAGTTCGGCTTCGGCCGCTGCGGCTACGGCTGGATACCCGAGGCCGGCCGTCATGGCGCCCGCGATGCCCACGGCGCAGCCGAGCAATCCAATAGTTCGCCAAATCGAAGTGTCCGACATGGATGCGGCTGTGGCGAGGGCTGCCTTGCTGCCCAGAGCTGAAGAACGAGGGCGACAGCTTGGCGCCGGCCGGTTGCACAGTCGTTGCAGCCGGCGGCGCCTGTGTTTCAGATGAAACGCACGTGTTCGAGTCTGTCCTAACTATTTAACTCAGCGGACAAGTGCATCAGCCAGTAGGTGCAGGCTGCGCCCGACCTTACGGCAGTGGGATGAACTCGTCGCGATCGTTCGGCGGCAGAGCGATGCGGCCGGCCTGCCAGTCGGCCTTGGCCTGCTCGATGCGGTCCTTGCGCGACGAGACGAAGTTCCACCAGATGTGGCGCTCGCCGATCGGCATCACGGCGTGCACATGGAACAGCGGCGAATGGGTGCGCACCGGGCTGCGCATGCCATACGCCTGTCCCGGGATCACGCGCATCCACACGCCGTTGACCTGCGCTTCGGGAAGCGATTGCGCGAGGTAATGGTCGAACGCCGGATCGGCCTCCTCATCGGCTTCGGGCAACGCCACCCACGACTGCAGCAATTCAATGCCCGCGCCGGCAAACGCAGCAGGGTCCTCGAAACGCTCCGAATGCGCGATGCCGCGCCCCGCGGTCATCCAGTTCACGTCGCCGGGCCGGATCACCTGCTCCACGCCCAGGCTGTCAAGGAGAGTCACGGCGCCGCTGACCAGATAGCTCGCCGTGGCCAGGCGATGTGCGGGTGCGGGCGCAGTCGAATCATCGATCGCGACCACGTCGCCTGGCCCGAAAAACGGTTCAAGACGCGTGAGCACGCGGGCGACCCGGATCGCAACGATGAGGAAGCGAATCCAACGCCCGTCTGGGCCAAACTGGAGGGGTTTGACAAATCCCGCGCCAATCGTCTTCGATTGGCGCGGGTTGTCGTTTCTGGTGGAGCTGGGGGGAATCGAATTTCCGGCAGCTAGTGTATTACCAACGCCTCCAGGCGCTGCGTGCGAATCGCGTGCGATTACACAGTCCCGCACCTCCCCTCTGCGATGCACCACCCTTTTCCAGTTCGAGTGAACATTTGAGAATCGAAATGGCTAATCTTCACCTTCGCCGCGACTTCGAATCTTGCCCGCGGTCTCGAAAGCATTCCAGCGCGTCAATCAAGCCATTCTCGCGCGCCGATCTGGAATGCCAGCGTGGCTCACCGTGAATTCAACATATGCCGTCTTCAACCCCTGCTCGAGCGGCGTGCTCGCCGCCCAACCCAGGCCGCGCAGCCGTTCGATGTTGAGCAACTTGCGTGGCGTACCGTCGGGTTTGCTGGTGTCGAACTTCAATGCGCCTTCGTAGCCCACGGTGCGTTGGACCAGAAGCGCCAGTTCGCGGATCGTGATGTCGTGGCCGGCGCCGATGTTGACCACCGGCGGCTCGAAGCGTCCTGTGGCGGACTCGTCGCTGCCGAGCAAGCTGGCGAAGCTTGCGTCGGGCAAGTCCATCAGGTGCACGCACGCAGCGGCCATGTCGTCGACGTACAGGAATTCGCGCCGCGGCGTGCCGCTGCCCCACACCGTCACCACCCCGTCGCCGCGCTGCTTCGCTTCGTGAAACTTGCGCATCAGCGCCGGTATCACATGGCCATTGAGCGGATCGTAGTTATCGCCTGGGCCATACAGGTTGCTCGGCATGGCGGCGAGAAAGCGCGTGCCGTACTGTCGGTTGTAGCTCCAGCACATCTCAATACCGGCAATCTTCGCCAGCGCGTACGGCCGATTGGTGGGTTCGAGCGGGCCGGTGAGCAAGGCGTCTTCGCGCAGCGGCTGTGGCGCGAGTTTGGGGTAGATGCAGCTCGAGCCGAGAAACAGCAGCCGCTTCACACCGGCCAGGTGGGCGGCATGAATGGTGTTCGTCTGCACCGCCAGGTTGTCGCGCACGAACTCGGCGGGGTAGCTGTTATTGGCCACGATGCCACCCACCTTCGCCGCTGCGAGGAACACAAACTCGGGCCGTTCCGTCTCGAAGAAGTTGCGGGTGGCGTGCTCGTCAATCAGGTCGAGTTCAGCGTGGGTGCGCAGCAGCAGATTTCGATAGCCGCGGGCACGCAGGCAGCGCACGATCGCCGAGCCCACCAGGCCACGGTGGCCGGCGACATAGATGCGTGAATCGGGCTTCATGGCTCAAGCTCACTCGTTGTGGTCATAGGCCTGAAAGCCGGCCAGCTTGACCAGGCTGTCGCGGCGCGCGGCCGTGTAGTCGGTGTCCATCATTTCCTTCACCAGTTCGGGCAGCGTGGTCGTGGGCGTCCAGCCGAGTTTGGCCTTCGCCTTGCTGGGGTCGCCGAGCAGGCTGTCCACTTCAGTGGGCCGGTAGTAACGCGGGTCGACGCGCACGATCACGTCGCCCACCTTGCATCGCGCACGCTTGCCGGTGACCCGCGTGACGGTACCGATTTCCTGCTTGCTGTCGCCGCTGAAGCGCAGGGAGACGCCGAGTTCTTCGGCGGCGAACTCGACGAACTGGCGCACGCTGTACTGCACTCCGGTGGCAATGACGAAGTCTTCCGCGTGGTCCTGCTGAAGCATGCGCCACATCATCTCGACATAGTCGCGCGCGTGGCCCCAGTCGCGCTGCGCGCTCAGGTTGCCCAGGAACAGGCAGTCCTGCAGCCCCAAGGCAATGCGGGCCAGCGCGCGGGTGATCTTGCGCGTCACGAAAGTCTCGCCTCGCAGCGGGCTTTCGTGGTTGAACAGGATGCCGTTGCAGGCATACAGGCCATACGCCTCCCGGTAGTTCACCGTGATCCAGTAGCCGTACAGCTTGGCCACGGCGTAAGGGCTGCGCGGGTAGAAGGGCGTGGTTTCCTTCTGCGGCGTTTCCTGCACCAGGCCGTACAACTCGCTGGTGGAGGCCTGGTAGAAGCGCGTCTTCTTCTCCAGGCCGAGCATGCGAATCGCCTCCAACAGGCGCAAGGTGCCGATGCCGTCCGTATTCGCGGTGTATTCCGGCATCTCGAACGACACCGCCACATGACTCATCGCGGCGAGGTTGTAGATCTCGTCGGGTTGCACCTGCTGGACGATGCGGATCAAGTTGGTCGAGTCGCTGAGGTCACCGAAGTGCAACGTGAAACGCTGCTCGTCGACATGCGGGTCCTGGTAGAGGTGGTCGATCCGGTCGGTATTGAACAGGCTCGAGCGGCGCTTCAGGCCATGCACGGTGTAGCCCTTGGCGAGCAGCAGTTCGCTGAGATAGGCACCGTCTTGTCCGGTCACGCCGGTGATCAGGGCAACTTTGGTCATGGAGGGTTTCGAGGTTGACAGCGGGGTGGGTGAGAATCGTCCGGTGCGCGCCAGAAGACACGCCGCAGACCATGAGTGAGGCAGTTCAGTAGGCGTGGCGGTCGACGATCACCAGCCGGATCGTGCGAAAGATGATGTGCAGGTCCAGCCCGAGCGACCAATTGCGCAAATAGTCCAGATCGCACTCGACCCTTGCGCGCATCTTGTCGACCGTGTCGGTCTCGCCGCGGTGGCCGTTCACCTGGGCCCAGCCAGTGATGCCGGGGCGCACCTTGTGCCGCACCATGTAGGCCTTGATGAGCTGCGCGTACTGCGCGTTGTGCGCCACCGCATGCGGGCGCGGGCCGACGATGCTCATGCGCCCCTGCAGCACATTGACGAACTGCGGCAACTCGTCCAGCGAGGTGCGCCGCAGGAAGGCGCCGAACGGAGTGATGCGGGGGTCGCCCGGCCGGGCCTGTCGCACCACCGGGCCGTCGTCGGTCACCTGCATCGAACGAAACTTGTAGACAACGATTTCTTCGCCGCCCAGGCCATTGCGGCGCTGGCGAAAGATCACCGGGCCTGGTGAACTCCATTTCACGCCCAGCGCCAACAGCAGCATCACGGGCGCCGCCAGCAAGAGGATGAGCGCTGCGATGCAAACGTCGCTGGCCCGCTTGATCGCTTCATTCACGCCGGTGAACGGCGTTTCGCACAAGCCCACGATCGGCGTGCCGTTCACGTCTTGCAAGCGCCCCTGGATGATGCTGATGCCGAACAGGTCCGGCACGAGGTACAGCGAGGCCGTGGTGCCCTGCAAGGCCTCGAGCAACGCGACGATGCGGGGCTGCGAACCCAGCGGCATGGCGATGTACACCTCGGCGATGCCGTGGCGCGTGACATGCTCGGCCACGTCGGCCAGGCCCCCCAGCCGCAGCCGCGTGGCCTCGGGCGCGATGCGGTCCCCGGCGCGGTCATCGAAGTAGCCGGCTACACGCGTTCTCACGTCGCCGCGCAGTTCGAGCGCCCGGGCCGCCTGAACCGCCAAGGGCCCGGCGCCGACCAGGATGGCGGTGCGCAGCGCATGAGGCCGCGTGCTGCGCCAGCGCAGCAGGTCGTGGCCAGCGACCACCAGGCCCCAATGCGCCAGCGGCGTGGCAATGGCCCAGAACGTCAGCACGCGCCATTCGTACAAGTCGAGCGTGGCGGTCACGTAGCCGCACAACAGCAACAGACCTAGCAGGCTGAACCACGACACGAGGATGTCGGCGGCAGCGCTCAGCGGCGGATCGCGAAACCGGTCTGGCCCCGGAAACATGATCACCATCACCAACAACAACAAGGCGAGCGACGAACGCGTGAAGGGCACTTCGTTGACATGGTGGGCCAGCACCAGCATGCCGACCGACAACACCGGTTCCAGCAGCGCCGCCACAAAGCCCGACACCGACTGCGGCGCCTTGCGAAACCGACGACCGGCGCTGGCGGCCTGCGATCCACGCAGGGCCGCCGCAGGTTCAAGCGCCGGCCTGGCTGGCTTGGGCAGGGGAATGAAAGGATGGGACAGTGACATGCCGCAAAAGGAATCAATGGCGCCTTGCAGGCTGAGGCGACGCAGCAGGCAGCGCGAGGTGATCAGTTAAAGCACTGAAGCTAGGGTTAGGCAATGACAGGGCTGTGAAACCCACAGCCCTGTGTTCTGGTCTTGTCAGAATGCTGCCACGGCTCGATCTTTGCAGGCGAATATTACAAGCCTGCGAGGTGTGCACGGGCCAGTCGCACACCACGAACAACTGTCATATTGAGTGGCTAGCCTCCTGTGTCTGCTGTCCCCTTCATCGGGACGCTTGGCACTTTCCAGAGCTTCACGACGGCCCGCATGCGCTTCTTCCCGACAGGTAATTCCACAGCGCAGGCTCCGGGCGAACCGCAGGCCGGAAGGCTTGCCGTCGTGGCGAGGCTCTTGGCAAGCCTGTTCGGCAGCCTGGGTCTGGCGCAGCAAAGCCATGCCACCGTTGAAGCTGCGATCTTCCTGGTGGGTGATTCGGTACAGGTGATTCACCTCACCGACAACCCGCTCGCACAGGACGCGCGGGTGCGACGGATTTCAGCCTTCCCCGCCGGCTCACCCTTGAAGCCCGAGGCCAGGCCAGCGCTGGCACGGCGAAGCGGCGCTGAAATCAGTGCGATGCGCAGCTATGAAACCCTCGTTCAGGCGGCCGCGCGGATTCACAAGCTGGACCCTGCGCTGCTGCACGCGGTCATAGGCGTCGAGTCGGGCTATGACGAACGCGCCGTGTCGACCCGCGGTGCGCAAGGCCTGATGCAGTTGCTGCCGCCTACCGCGCGAAGCTACGGCGTCAAGAATGCCTTCGACCCCGAGCAGAACGTGCCCGCAGGCGCGAAGCACTTGCGAGATCTGCTCAACCAGTTCCATGGTGACACGGCGCTCGCGCTGGCGGCTTACAACGCCGGTGCCGCTGCCGTTGTGAAACATGGCTTGCGAGTGCCGCCTTTCGCGGAAACCCAAGCCTACGTACCCAAGGTTCTGGCCCGTTGGGCCGCACTGCGCACGCAGGCCACCATGCGCACGCCCTAGGGCAACGGCGGCTGGGCGCGTTCAGGCTCAGCCGTCACAGGACCACACCAAGATTCAACGCTCAGTTCGAGAGTTCCCAGGGACACAACAACATCATGAAGCTGACATTCGCGCGTCAAAGGATTTCAATCGTCGTCGCCTTGTTGCCGCTGCTTGCCGCGTGCGGCGGTGGTGGCGGCAGCGACGCCGGCCCCAGCCCCGACCAGGACGCCACACCGCCGAGTTCGGGCACCTACGCCTGGGTCCTGAAGGCTCAGGGCGCGACCGACGCTCTGAAGTATGGCTTGTCGTTCCTGCACCCCAGCGCACCGAGCACCGAGTTCACCATCGAGTCCGGCAGCTCCTTCGTCACC
>JANNKS010000368.1:0-6283 GCA_031396425.1 Rhizobacter sp.
TGGCGCGCCGCCCTCGGCGACGGGCGTCCTGAGGGCTTGCCCCTATGTGTCCAGCATGTCCCACTCGCCGCCCAGCATCCATCGGATGGCCGACAGCTTGCCGTTGACCATGCCCCACTCGAAGTCGTCCCACGGGCCGAAGTTCTCTTTGCCGTACTTCCGCAGTGTCTTGGCTGCCGCACGCTGGGCGCCTTCCCACACCTTGTCGATGGTGTAGCGCTGCCCGTTGAGCCCTCTCCGGTTCCACTCCTCTTCGGTGACGATCTTGTGCTTGCCGTGCTCGATCTCCGAACGAAGATTCATGTGCCTGTTGACCCACACTTGATGGAACAGCAAGTCTTCGGCCTTCAGCAGATCGTGCAGCCCGCGCGGCTCCATGTCCCAAGTCTGTTCCCAGACCAGCTCGCTCACCATGGACGGGTCAATGCGGCGCAAGCACTCGGCGAGGTTGATGAAGTACAGCGACTTGATCCGACTGAACCGGCCAGCAATGTCCGGGTGCGGCAGCTTCTGATTGCCGTTGGGTAGGCTGAAGTCGCTGCGGTTGTGCGACACGAAGGCGAAGCGCTCACCACGAGCGCCGTTTTGCACGGCGTCGAAGTACGTCTCGAGCACCAGCGCGTCAGCCACGGAGTTCTTGTTGTCGTGGTGGCAGGGCGCCCGCTTCTGCAACGCACGCTCGGCCGCCTTGAGCTTCGAGGCGTCGCTGGCCTCGACTGGCGGGGCCCCCGCCAGCAGCTTGTCGATGCGCTCTAGCGTCGCTTCTGCGGCCCCGCCGACGATAGGAGCGCGATGGTTCAGGTCGTCCAGGTGCGCCAGAAGAGCCTTCTTCCGCCGCGAATTGCCATCTACGCGATTGACCGCGTCCTTCACCTGCGCGACGTGGCCCTTGAGACTGCGGGCGCTGGCCTGCGCAACGCGGGCGCGGTTGCGTTCGAACTCGTCGATGACCACACGTGGCACAACGAGCCGCAGCATGTTCTGCCGCACCATGCTCTCCACGACCAGCAGGAGCGGCGTTTGCTTTTGGTCCTGCGCAAGGTCCAGCCAAACGCAGGTATCGATCAGGACGTTGAACATCAAGTGGTAGGCCGTGCTGGGCTCGAACCAGCGACCAAAGGATTCCGGTTTGCGCCCATTTCTGGACTCCCTGGACTATGCCTTCGCCGTGGGCCGCGAGGGCCTGTAGGCGGGCGCCGTCTAGTCTCTACACCTTCCCCTTCCGGGGCTTGGCTCGGCGTTGCCTTGTGCCTTGCGGCCGTCAGGTTTCGCCGAATTTGACGCCATTCACACGGGCGCTTTCGCATCCCGGTGCACAACTTTCGCTATGAGTCCTCTGCTCTGACCAACTGAGCTAACGGCCCACTGATGAAACAACTTCGCATTCTGCCTTGCCACACAACCGCCACCCGCAAAACGTACAGCCTGCGTACAGCGGCCTCGGCATCCGGCCCTGCCACATAGGGCAGCAGCAGGAGCTTATGAGTCCTCTGCTCTAACCAGCTGAGCTAACGGCCCGTGTGCTCAGCAATTGTAGGCAGCGCAACTTGTGGGCGCCGCTACTTCTGGCTCAGCGCATTGCTGACCAGGCGCGAGGTGATGTCAACGATCTGGATCATTCGTTCGTAGGCCATGCGCGTCGGCCCGATCACGCCCAGTGTGCCCACCACCTGGCCGTCGACTTCGTATGGCGCCGAGACGACGGAGAGTTCTTCGAACGGCACGACCTTGCTTTCGCCGCCGATGTAGATGCGCACGCCTTCGGCGCGGCTGCTCACCTCCAGCAGGCGCATCAGCTGGGTCTTCTGTTCGAACAGGTCGAACAACTTGCGCAGCGACCCCATGTCGCTGGAAAAATCCTGCACCGTGAGCAGGTTGCGTTCGCCCGCGATCACCACCTGCTCCTGGCTGTGGGCGATGGCTTCGCTGCCGGCCTGCACGGCGGCCTGCATCAGCGCGGCAATCTCGCCGCGCAGCGTTTCGACTTCGGTTTTCAGGCGTTCGCGAACCTCTTCGATGGTGCGCCCGGAGTAGTGCGCGGTCAGGTAGTTGCTGGCCTCGATCAACTGGGCCTGGGTGTAGTCGGCCGCAGTGAAGATGACACGGTTCTGCACGTCGCCATCAGGGGCGACCAGGATCACCAGCACGCGCCGCTCTGACAGGCGCATGAATTCGATGTGATGGAACACACTGGCCTTGCGCGGCGCGGTGATCACACCGACAAAGCTCGACAGGCTGGACAACAATTGCGCCGCATTCGCGATCACGCGCTGCGGCTGGTCATGCGCCAACTGCGGCTCGAGCGCCGGTGGGTGGCCCAGGTGCAGCGGCTGCGCGGTGAGCATGGTGTCGACGAACAGCCGGTAACCGCGCGCGGTGGGGATGCGCCCGGCGCTGGTGTGCGGGCTGGCGATCAGGCCGAGGTCTTCGAGATCGGACATCACGTTGCGGATCGTCGCCGGTGACAGTTCCAGCCCGCTGGCGCGTGAAAGCGTGCGCGACCCGACCGGCTGGCCGTCCGCGATATATCGTTCGACCAGCGTCTTGAGCAGGGTCTTGGCGCGCTCGTCCAGCATGGGAATCATTGTAGGCGGCGTGACTTTTGGCGGCCGCCTGCGGTGCAGTGCTGTGGTGTAATTCCGCGCATGCCGTCCCGCTTCCGTCATGCCGCGCTCGTGGGCAAGTACCAGGCCCATGGCATTCGCGGTGTGCTGGAGGAAATCGCGCACTTCCTGGTCCGCCAGGGGCTCGAGGTGTCGCTGGAGAAGCAGACCGCACAAAGCACCGGCATGCTCGGCTACGGCGCGCTGACGCCGCAGGAGCTGGGGCGCGAGTGCGACCTGGCCATCGTGGTCGGCGGCGACGGCACGATGCTGGGCATCGCACGCCAGCTGGCGCGCCATGGCACGCCGCTGGTCGGCATCAACCACGGACGCCTCGGGTTCATCGCCGACATTGCCGCCAACGACTTCGCACAGGCGCTCGCGCCGATGATTGCGGGCGACTACGAAGAAGAGCACCGCACCATGCTGGAAGGTGGCGTGTGGCGCGATGGCCGGGTGATCTTCGAGGCCTTCGCGCTGAACGATGTGGTGGTCAGCCGCGGCGCCACCGCCAGCATGCTGGAGCTGAAAATCGACATCGGCCCCGAGTTCGTGGCGAATCTGCGCGCCGACGGTTTGATCATCGGTTCACCGACGGGCTCGACCGCGTATGCGCTGTCGGCCGGCGGCCCGATATTGCACCCGGGCGTGGCCGCCTGGGTGCTGGTGCCGATCGCACCGCACGATCTGTCCAACCGCACCATCGTGCTGCCCGACACGGTGGACATCAGCATCGAAGTGGTGGCCGGGCGCGACGCGAGCGTCAGCTTCGACATGCAGTCACTCGCCAGCCTGATGCACGGCGACCGGGTGAGTGTGCGGCGTTCAGCCGACGAGGTGCGGTTTCTGCACCCGCGCGGCTGGAGCTACTACGCAACGCTGCGCCGCAAGCTGCACTGGAACGCCGGGGTCACCTAACATGTTCACCGCCAAGGGTCTTTCGGTTCGCAATTCCGCGCGCTCGGGCAGATATTGAGATGCTGCGTCGCCTGGCATTGCGGGATTTCGTCATCGTGCATTCGATGGAGATCGAACTCGAGAGCGGCTTTTCGGTGCTGACGGGCGAAACCGGCGCGGGCAAGTCGATTCTGGTCGACGCATTGCAACTCGCCCTGGGCAGCCGCGGCGAAGCCGGTGTGGTCCGCGAAGGGGCCGCGCGCGCCGACATCTGCGCCGAATTCGACGTGCCCGCAGGCATGGTCGGATGGCTCGACGAAGCCGGATTCGACTCCGGCGACAGCCTGTTGCTGCGCCGCACGATCGACAGCCAAGGCAAGAGCCGAGCCTGGATCAACGGCAGCAGCGCCACGCTGACCCAGCTGCGCGAGGCTGCCGATTGGTTGGTCGACATCCATGGCCAGCACGCCTGGCAAAGCCTGACGCGCAGCGTTTCGGTGCGCGCCCTGCTCGACGCCTATGCGAGTGTCGACACCGCACCCCTGGCGGCCCTGTGGAGCGCCTGGAAAGCCGCCGCTGAAGCGCTGCAATCGGCGCGCGGCAAACAAGCCGACCTGGAACGTGAATCGGAACGCCTGGCCTGGCAGATTGGCGAAGTCGAAAAACTCGCACCCCAAGTCGATGAGTGGGCGGCCCTGGAGGCCGAACACAAGAAGCTGTCGAATGCGCAGTCGCTGCTGAGCGCCGCGCGCAGCGCGCTCGACGCATTGTCCGAGGCCGACGAGAGCGCCACCACCCTGGCAGGCCGGGCCCTCGATGCGCTGGGCACGGTGGCGTCATTCGATGCCCGGCTCGGCGACGTGGTCGGTGTGTTGCACGGCGCTCAGGCGCAGTTGCAGGACGCCGCCCACACCTTGAGCTCGTACCTGAACCACACCGATCTGGAGCCGCAGCGGCTCGAGGCGCTCGATGAGCGCATTGCGGCCTGGATCAGCCTGGCCCGACGCTACCGGCGCGCGCCGGCGGAGTTGCCCAGCCTGCTGGCGCAGTGGCGGACCGAAGCACGCGACCTGCAAGCCGCGAGCGACATCGAAGGGCTGGAAGCCGCGCTCGTCGCCGCGCAGAACGCCTACACACGACAGGCGCGCAGCGTCTCTGCGGCACGTCGCGCTGCAGCGCCGCGGCTGGCGGGCGCAATCACACAGGCGATGCAGCAGCTGGGTATGGCAGGTGGGCGCTTCGAGGTCGGGTTCACCGAACAAGAGGCACCCCAATCGTTCGGCCTCGAGGCTGCCGAGTTTCTGGTCAGCGGCCACGCCGGCACGACGCCCCGGCCACTGGCGAAAGTGGCTTCGGGCGGCGAGCTGTCGCGCATTGCGCTGAGCGTCGCGGTCACCACGAGCCAGCTGGGTGAAGCCGGCACGCTGATCTTCGACGAGATCGATGCCGGCGTCGGCGGTGCGGTGGCCGAAACGGTCGGGCGGCTGATGAAACAGCTGGGGCGTGATCGCCAGGTGCTCGCCGTGACCCACCTGCCGCAGGTCGCGGCCTGCGCCGATCACCATTTTGTTGTCTCCAAACGGGCTGTTGACAAGGGCGTGCGGAGCGAGATCGCGTCGGTCACCGGCGAGGCGCGTGTCGCGGAAGTGGCGCGCATGCTGGGCGGTGAAAAACTGTCGGGCACGAGCCTGGCGCATGCGCAGGAAATGCTCACCGGTGGCGCGCTCGCTGCACCCGCCCCCAAGACACGGCGAAGGCTGTGACCGCATTGCCGCAAGGACTGCCATGAACACGCCCAACGTGAGAGACTTCCGCTCGTCCGGCAACGATTCGCTGATGCACGAACCACGCGAAGTGGTGCTGGTCACCGGCATATCGGGGTCGGGCAAGTCGGTTGCGCTGCACGCGCTCGAGGATGCCGGCTTCTTTTGCGTCGACAACCTGCCGCCCGAACTGCTGCGCGAGTTCCTGCGGCTTGAGCATGAACGCTCGCAGCGCCGCGTCGCGATTGCGGTTGACGTGCGCAGCGCCGGGTCGCTGCCGCACCTGCTGCCGCTGATGGACCAGCTGCGCACCGAAGGTGTGATGATTCGGGCCCTGTTTCTCGACGCCAGCACCGATGCGCTGGTGCGGCGGTTTTCCGAGACGCGGCGGCCGCACCCGTTGTCGGAAGAACGCCCCGACGACCCGCCGACGCGCCGCAAGGAAGACCTGCCGCCTGACGGCCGGCGCGCCCTCGTCGACGCCATCGAACTGGAACGCGAACTGCTCGCCGAATTGCGCGAGACATCGACCGTGATCGACACCAGCCAGCTGCGCCCGGCCCAGTTGCGCGTCTGGATGCGCGACCTGGTGCGCGCCGACGCCAGCCGCCTCACGCTGGTGTTCGAGAGTTTCGCCTTCAAGCACGGCGTGCCGCTCGACGCCGATTTCGTGTTCGATGTGCGCATCCTGCCCAACCCGCACTACATCCGCGAATTGCGGCCCTTGACAGGCCGCGATGAACCGGTGGCCACCTACCTGCGCGGCCAACCCGAAGTGGGCGACATGATGGCGCAGCTCGATGCATTCCTTTCGCACTGGTTACCCGCATTCGAAGACGACCAGCGCAGTTACCTGACGGTGGCGATAGGATGCACCGGCGGCCAGCACCGCTCGGTCTACGCCGCCGAGCAATTGGCGGCGCGCTTTGCGGCGCGCTGCGTGACCCTGGTGCGCCACCGCGAGCAAGACGCGCGCGAGAAATGGCAGAAGTAGTCCCGCCGATGGGCGCGGAATCGTTC
>JANNKS010000473.1:0-6711 GCA_031396425.1 Rhizobacter sp.
GACTTGAACAGCGTGGGCAGGCGCCAGAAGGCCTTGCGGTCGTCGTGCGTCGGGTACGCGGCCACCAACTCGGGGCGGGTCGAGTACAGCGGCTCGCGGTGCTGCGGAATCGGGTCGGGGAAGTTCCAGACCACCGCGCGCGCCCGGGCGTTGCCGAAGGGGTGGCAGCCGTGGTTCTTCATCGCCACGCGGATGATGCCGCCCGACGAATCGGTCTTCCAGTTCTTGCCGGCAGCAGCCTTCTTCTCGTCTTCGCTGAGCTCATCCCACCAGCCCAGTTTCTTCAGCAGCAGGTGGTCGAATTCGGGGTAGCCGGTCGTGATGTCGCAGCCCTTCGAGTGCGAGCCGTCTTCGGCCAGCAGGTTCACGCCTTCACGCTCCACGCCGAAGTTGGCGCGGAAGTTACCGCCGCCTTCCATCACGTGCTTGGAGGTGTCGTACAGGTTCGGCGAGCCCGGGTGGCGCATTTCGGGCGTGCCGTAACACGGCCACGGCAAGCCGAAATAGTCACCGTCGAGCTTGTAGCCGCTTTCCTTGTCGACGCCGCCCTTTGCTCTGAGCGTCTTCACGTCGAAGACGTTCATGTTGCGCATGTGCGCCTTCAGGCGCTCGGGGCTCTGGCCGGTGTAGCCGATGGTCCAGACGCTGCGGTTGATTTCCTGCAGGATCGACTCGACCTCGGGCTCGTCCATCCCGCGCGCACCCTTGACGAGTTTCGTGCGCGCCATCAGCTCCTTGTCGAATCCAAGCTTCTGCGCCAGTTGGTACATGATCATGTGGTCGGTGCGGCTTTCCCAGAGCGGCTCGATCACTTTCTGACGCCACTGGATCGAGCGGTTCGACGCCGTCACCGAGCCCGAGGTTTCGAACTGCGTCGACGCGGGCAGCAGGTACACACCACGATTCGGGTTCTGCTCACCCGCCTTGCCCGGCATCGCCGCCATCGCAGCGGTGGCCGACGGGTACGGGTCGATCACGACCAGCAGGTCGAGCTTGTCCATCGCGCTCTTCATCTCGAGGCCGCGGCTCTGCGAGTTCGGCGCGTGGCCCCAGAAGAACATGCCGCGCAGATTGCTGTCCTGGTCGATCAGTTCGTTCTTTTCCATCACGCCGTCGATCCAGCGCGATACCGTCATGCCCGGCTTGGTCATCATGCCCGGCGCGTACTGCTTCTTGATCCACTCGAAATCCACACCCCAGGCGGCGGCGAAGTGCTTGAACGAGCCTTCGGCGAGGCCGTAGTAACCGGGCAGCGAATCGGGGTTCGGGCCGACGTCGGTGGCACCCTGCACGTTGTCGTGGCCGCGGAAGATGTTGGCGCCACCACCGCTCTTGCCGATGTTGCCCAGCGCCAGCTGCAGGATGCACGAGGCGCGAACCATCGCGTTGCCGATCGTGTGCTGGGTCTGGCCCATGCACCACACGATCGTGCTGGGCCGGTTCTCGGCCATCATCTTGGCGACCTTGAAGCAGGTGGCCTCGTCGACGCCGCAGGCTTCCTGCACCTTGTCGGGCGTCCAGTTCGCCATCACGTCTTCGCGCACCTTCTCCAGCCCGTAGACGCGGTCATTGATGTACTGCTTGTCTTCCCAGCCGTTCTTGAACACATGGTGCAGCACGCCGAACAGGAACGGAATGTCGCTGCCCGAGCGGATGCGCACGAATTCATCGGCCTTCGCCGCGGTGCGCGTGAAACGCGGGTCGACGACGATCATCTTGGTGCCGGTTTCCTTCGCGTGCAGCATGTGCAGCATCGACACCGGGTGCGCCTCGGCCGCATTCGAGCCGATGTACAACGCGCACTTGCTGTTCTGCATGTCGTTGTACGAATTCGTCATCGCGCCGTACCCCCAGGTGTTGGCAACACCTGCGACCGTGGTCGAGTGGCAGATCCGCGCCTGGTGGTCGGTATTGTTGGAGCCCCAAAGGCTCATCCACTTGCGCAGCAGGTAGGCTTGTTCGTTGTTGTGCTTGCTCGAACCCACCACGAAGACGGAATCGGGGCCGCTTTGCTGGCGCAACTCCTTCATCTTGGCGCTGATTTCGTCGAGCGCCTGGTCCCAGCCGATGCGCTGGTACTTGCCGTCCACCAGCTTCATCGGGTACTTGAGCCTGAACTCGCCGTGCCCGTTCTCGCGCAGCGCGGCGCCCTTGGCGCAATGCGCGCCCAGGTTGATCGGCGAGTCGAACACCGGTTCCTGGCGCACCCAGACGCCGTTTTCCACCACCGCGTCAACCGCGCAGCCCACCGAGCAGTGGCCGCAGACGGTGCGCTTGACTTCAATCTTGCCCTTGCCGGTGCCAGCGACCGGATCCTTCGCTTCGGCGCGTTGGACCAGCGTGAGCTGCGAGGTCGCAATGCCCACCCCCACGCCCAGGCCGGAGCGGCGCAGGAAGGCGCGACGGTCCATGGTTGGAATGGCGCGCGAGGCGCCGCGCGCCAGGCTGGCGACGAGCGCCGAGGGTGAATCGCCGTTGATCGATGTTGATTTGCGCGTGAGCAGCATGAAAACTCCTTCGGCACTCGGGTGCGGGCCAGCGGGCTCGCGGGAACGGATCAGACGCGGGCGGTCTGGTAGTACTGCAGGACGTGGGCGGTTTCCTGGTAGCCGCCCTGCTCCGCATCAGCCTTCGGCGCAGCGGCGCCCTTGGCGGGCACGGGCTGTGCCTTGGGCAACATCGCAGCAACGGCTGCCAACGCACCCGCTGTGCCAACGCCGGCAAACACGACGCGGCGCGAGAGCTTGGGTTGAGCTTTGGACATCGCGGTCTCCCTTTGAATGTGGGCTCGGTCCGGCATGTGCACGGGTGTTCATATCTTAGCGGTGCGGCGCACCGCCGCAGCGCAGGGTTGACACCAGCCGAGCGCCGGTCAACGGTATCGCCTCGGTCGCAGAAGACCTCGACCCGACGGCAACGACAACTTGTCGACGCCCCTCGTGCACCGGGCAGCGGCGACGTTCGATGGGTGATCGTTGAACCCGCTTCGCGACAATTTGTCGCGACGAAACGCCCTCTGCCTACGGGTAAATCCGGAGTCGACTTTGCAGGCGCACGGCAAACCTGTCCACGTTTTAGCCTCAGGCCACCACGCCGAGGATCACGCTCGACGCCTTGAACAGCGCCGTCGCAGGCTGGCCTGGCGCGAGACCGAGGCTCTTGACGCTCGCCTGCGTGACGATCGCCGCAATGCTGGCACCACCCTCCAGCGCGATCACCACTTCGGCATTCACTGCGCCGGGGGTGACGGAGGTCAACACGCCGCTGAGCTGGTTGCGCGCCGACAGCCGCGCTCCCATCAAGTCGGTGGCGACGATGATCGACGACGACTTTATCAACGCGAACGCGGGCATGTTGGTGCGCAACCCGAGCGACGCGGTGCTCTCGCTGGTGACGATCGCGACGATGCGCGCGCCGCCCGGCAGCGTGAGCTCGACCTCGTCGTTCACCGCACCGCTGCGCACGCTGGTGACGTTGCCGAGAAACTGGTTCCGGGCGCTGGTCTTCATGTTCAGAACCTTCAGCAGGGAAAACTCGGTGTCGATGTCGGTCGCTTCCTCGTCGAGCAGCTTGAGGAAGCGCTGGTGCGCTGCATCGATCTGTGCGAAGCGCCGAACCAGCCGTTCGCCGCGCTCGGTCAGGCGTGTCGAGCCGCCCCCGCGCCCGCCGGTACTGCGCGCCACGAGCGGCTCGCCGGCCAGCGTGTTCATCGTGTCGATCGCGTCCCACGCCGCCTTGTAGCTCATGCCGAAGGCTTTTGCCGCCTGCGTGATGGACCCCTGTTCGGCGACCGCCCGCAGCAGCGCCATGCGCCCGACCCCGCCGAGGCTTTCCCCCGCCACGCTCAGCCACACCGCGCCCTTCAACTCGAGCCGTGCGTTCTTCGTGCGCCGCCGGGCCGTCATGCAGCCACCTCGCTATCGGCACTGGCCACGACCCGCCCGGCGCGCAGGTGCACCACGTCGTCGGCGAGCTGGCGCACGTCGTCATCGTCGTGCGTGATCAGCAGCATGGGAATGCGCAACTGCGCCTGCAGTTCGGCCAATTCATCGCGCAGGCGCTGTCGCAAGGCGTTGTCGAGCGCTGCGAACGGCTCGTCGAGCAACAGCGCGGCTGGGTTGTTCACCAGCGCGCGCGCCAACGCCGTGCGCTGGCGTTGCCCACCGGAAATCTGGTGTGGGTAATGCGTCGCCACCGGCTGAAGGTGAAAGGCGTCCAGCCAGCGCTCGACGGCCGCGTCGCGCAACGCGTTCGGCGGGTTCATCCAGCCGGTGCGGCGCGCGAACGCGATGTTCTGTAGCACCGTCAGGTGCGGGAACAGCGCGTAGTCCTGGAACACATAGCCGAGCCGGCGCGCCCGCGCCGCCAGGTGCACTCCGCGCGACTCATCGAACAGCGTCTGGCCGGCGACGCGGCCATGGCCCCGGTCGGCACGCACGATGCCGGCCAGCACCTTCAGGCTCTGCGTCTTGCCGGCACCCGAAGGGCCGAACAGCACCAGGCGCGCCGCATCGCTGGCAATACGCAGGTTCAACTCGAAGCGTGACTCGCCGTGCTGCAAGCGCTTGCTGAAGTCGACGTCCCAGATCATGCGTTGGCCCCGTCACCCACTCAGGAACGCGCCGGCAAGCGGCCCGGCACCAGCCGCCCCGCCGCCAGCAACACCGCGATGCAGGTGATCGAGGTGACGGCGACGAGGAAATTCGCAGTGTCGTCCTGGCCGGCCTGCACCGCTTCATAGACCGCGATCGACAGCGTCTGCGTCTTGCCGACGATGCTGCCGGCCACCATCAGCGTGGCGCCGAACTCGCCCAGGGCGCGCGCGAACGACAGCAGCAGCCCGGCCAACACGCCGCGCCAGGCGAGCGGCAACGACACGCGGAAGAACACCGCCCACTCGCTGACGCCCAGCGTGCGCGCGGCGTCTTCGAATTGCGGGTCGACGCCTTCGAACGCGGCGCGCGCGGCCTTGTAGACGAGCGGATACGAGACCACGGTGGCCGCGATGACGGCGGCCTGCCAGGTGAAGATCAGGCGGATGCCGAAGTGCTGGAACAGCCACGCGCCGATCACCCCCTGAGCGCCGATCACCACCAGCAGGTAGTAGCCCAGCACGGTCGGCGGCATCACCATCGGCAGCGTGAGCATGGCGTCGGCCAGTTCGCGGCCCGGGAAGCGCCAGCGCGCCATCGCGTAGCCCGTGCCCACGCCCAGCAACAGGTTCAACGCGGTGGCGCAGGCGGCCACCTTGAGCGTGAGCGCCAGCGCGATCCAGGCCCCGTCCATGCGTTGCCCCGCCGCTGCTCAAGGGCTGCCGAAGCCGAACCGCGCCAGCACGGCCTGCGCCTGCGGTGCGCGCATGAATTCGACGAAACGCTGCGCCAGCGCCGGGTTCGGGCTGGCGGCGAGGGGTGCGGCGGGGTACAGGATGGGTTGGATCGCGGGCACCACAAATGCCACCCTGACCTTGGCCGGCATCAGCGCGGCGTCGGTCGCATAGACGAACGCGGCGTCGACTTCACCACGCGCCGCATAGTCGAGCGCCTGGCGCGGGGTCTGCACGCCGATCATCCGGGCCTCGAGGGCAGCCCACATCCCGGCGGCTTCGAGCGCAGCTTTTGCGTAGCGCCCGGCCGGCACGCTGGCAGGCAGCCCGATGGCAACGCGCGGGTAGGCCGCCTGTGTGAGCTCCGCCAGCGCCTTCGGCGCCTTCGCACTGGCCGCCGGAACGATCACGACGAGCTTGTTCGCGACGACGTTATGTCGCTGCGCCGCGACCACCAGGCCGCGCACCTGAGCCTGGTCCATGGTCTGCTGGTCGGCACTGACAAACACATCCACCGGTGCGCCTTGGACGAGTTGCTGCAGCAAGGCACCCGACGCGGCGAAGTTGAACTGCACTCGCGTGCCGGGATGCGCCGCTTCGAACAGCGGCGCGACGTCGCGCAGCGCGTTGTTCAGGCTCGCCGCCGCCGAAACGGTGAGCTCCGCGGCATGGCAAGCCAGGCTCAGGCTGGCACTCGCTAGCAACGCGAGTACGCGAGGGGCATGGGGGGTCATCGAGCCGGGAAGATGTTCTCGTTATATCTCAGTATATATCTCGCTATCGGTGTGACAGGCGATGTGACGGGTATAGCGCTTTCGCAGGTGTTTACCAGCATCGAATCATGCCGTCGACCATCGTCATAGCGGCTCGTATATCTTGCTGTTTGCGATTCTCCCAGGGTGCAACGCCCTTCGCTGGCGCGCGCTGCAGGCATGCAGCCATGCACACGCCCGAAGCGCAGGCCCGCTATGCTGTGCGCCATCCCCTGGGTTCTGATCTGCCTCGGCAGATGCGCCCGCACCGCACCGTTCGCCCCATGCCCGCCCCCACGCCCGCCCCGCGCAGCGCCGCCCCGCATGTCGACTGGCCGCTGGCCAGCCTGCTCGTCGTCGACGACGAACAGGGCATGCGCAACTTCCTCGAGAAGACGCTCGCGACACGCCGCGGCTCGGTGCGCTGCGCCGCGGACGCCGAATCGGCCGACGAACTGGTGCGCCGGCATCGTTTCGACCTGGTGATCCTGGATATCACGCTGCCGGGCAAGAGCGGCATCACCTGGCTGCGCGAACTGCGCGAGCAGGGCTACGCCGGCGAAGTGGTGCTGATCACCGCTTTCGCCGACCTCGACACCGCCATCGAGGCGCTGCGCGCCGGCGCGAGCGACT
>JANNKS010000475.1:0-33084 GCA_031396425.1 Rhizobacter sp.
CGGCGCGCAGGTCGCGGGCGCGCTGCTCTCATTGCTCGCCGATGCCGGCTGCCGACCGTATGCGTTCAAGCCGTACGAGACGGGCGTGCGCGGGACTCCGGCGGATGCGGCGTGGCTGCGCGCGTGTGCGGGTGGTTGGCAGGACCTGTGCGACGTGGTCGACGAGCTGAATCATTTCGGCTACGCGCTGAAGGCCGAGTGGTTTGCGCCACACCTGGAATTCCGCTTCCCGCACCTGGGCGACTTCCAGGCGCGCGGCGTCGAGGTCGACATGCGCCTGGCGCTCGAACCCTGGCACGTGCTGGGCGAAGAGGGTGCGGTGGGCGGCACGGCGCGTTTCGTCGATTCGTCGCTCGAACGCGTGCAGCTGCGCGCCACCGGGCTGATCGACGACCGCCACATGCTGACCTGCAACGGCAGGCGCGTGCCCTTGCAACCCACCGGCAAGGTGGGCGAGTTCGTCGGCGCGGTGCGCTACCGGGCCTGGAACCCGGCGTCGGCACTGCACCCCACGATTCCGGTGCACGCGCCGCTCGTGTTCGACCTGGTCGACCGCTGGATGAACCGCTCGATGGGCGGCTGCCAATACCATGTCGCCCACCCCGGCGGGCGCAGCCACGCCACCTTCCCGGTGAACGCCTACGAGGCCGAGGCGCGCCGGCTGGCGCGTTTCTTCCGTGTCGGTCACACGCCGGGGACCATGACGGTCCCGAAGGAAGAGCGCAACCCGAACTTTCCGTTCACGCTCGATCTGCGGCGGGCACCCTGAGCTCGGATTGCAGGGACAAGTCCGTGGTTGACGCCGCCCGATGCCGCTGCTGAGCAAATTGCTGTCGGGCTACTCGGCGCTGCCCGGTCGATACGACGAGCTGCTCGCCGCCGGGCACCGCCCGCGCCCGCACTGGGAAGCGTTTCTCGGTGCGATGGCGGGGCGCGCGATGCCCGAGATCGGCGACACGCTGTCGATGATGGAGCGCGAGATCCATGACAACGGCATCACGTACAACGTGTACGCCGATCCGAAGGGAACCGACCGGCTGTGGGAGGTCGACCCGCTTCCGCTGCTGCTGCCCGAAAGTGAATGGAAGGCGATCGAAGCCGGCGTGGCGCAACGCGCCGAACTGCTGAACCGGGTGCTGGGTGACATCTACGGCGCACAAACGCTGTTGAGGTCGGGGGCCGTGCCGGCATCGGTGATCTTCGGCCACAGCGGTTTCCTGCCGCAGGCGCAAGGCATTCGCCCCCAGGGGGGCGTGCACCTGTTCCATTACGCTGCCGATCTGGCACGCGCGCCCGACGGCACCTGGTGGGTCGTGAGCGACCGAACGCAGGCGCCTTCGGGCGCAGGCTATGCGCTCGAGAACCGGCTGGTCGTCTCGCGCGTGTTCCCGCAGTTGTTCCAGGACCTGAACGTGCAGCACCTGGCGTCGTTCTTCGCGACACTGCGCGATTCGATCCTGCGCTACGCACCGCGCGGCGACGGGCCGCAGCGCCTCGCGCTGCTGACACCCGGTCCCTACAACGAGACCTACTTCGAACACGCGCTGCTGGCGCGTTACCTCGGCTTTGCGCTGGTCGAAGGCAGCGACCTGAGCGTGCGCGACGGCCGGGTCTGGATGAAGACCGTCGAAGGCCTGCAGCGCGTGCACGCGATCCTGCGGCGCCAGGACGACGACTACTGCGACCCGCTCGAATTGCGTTCCGATTCCGCGCTTGGCGTCGCCGGACTTACCGACTGCGCACGGCGCGGCTCGGTGTTCCTGGCCAACGCGCTCGGCGCGGGGGTGTTGGAATCGGGCGCGCTGCTCGGCTACCTGCCGGCGCTGAGCGTGCGCCTGCTCGGCGAACCCTTGCGCCTGCCGTCGGTGGCAACCTGGTGGCTGGGCGAGCCCGCCGCCTTGGACGACGCGTGGCAACGCATTGAGCGCATCCTCATCAAGCCGCTCGAACGTTCGGCGTCTGAGCCGGCGGTGTTCGGCAGCACGTTGAGCAGCATCGAGCGCGAAGCGTTGCGCGAACGCGTGTCATTGCGGCCGCAGCGCTATGTGGCGCAGGAATGGGTGCAGGTGTCGCAAGCGCCGGTGATCGAACGTGGGGTCGGCCACCGGCTGGCCGCGCGCACCGTCGGCCTGCGCATGTTTGCCGTCGCCACGCCCGAGGGCTATCGGGTCATGCCAGGCGGCCTGACGCGTGTGGCCGCCGACGGCAATTCCTACTCCATCACGATGCAGCGCGGCGGTCGCTCGAAAGACACCTGGGTACTTTCCGACCAACCGGTGAATGCGTCGTTCTCGCTGCTGTCGGCCACGATCGGCGCGGACGACCTGGTCAAGGCCCGCGCCAACCTGCCGTCGCGCGCCGCCGAGAACCTGTTCTGGTTCGGCCGCTACGGTGAACGCTGCGACGCGAATGCGCGGCTGCTGCGCGTCGCCATCTCGAGTACGCTGGGACGCGAGGACAGCCCGGGCGACACCCTGGAAGACAGCGGCGCCCCCATGCTCGAACTGGCGCGCCGCCATGGGCTCATCACCGCCGACGACGGCAGCGCGGCGGCGCTGCTGAGCGCCGCCACCGACCCTGCCCTCGGCCTGGGCCAGCAGTTGCAGCAACTCGCGCGTGTCGCGTACAACCTGCGCGACCGCATGTCGCTCGACAACTGGCGCACCCTGAACCGCGTGCACGGCGATGCGCTTTTCACGGGCACCGGCGATGCGCCGCTGCCGGTGGGCGCGGTGCTCGCCGGGCTGGACCGCATCGTGATCGCGATGATGACCGTGTCGGGCTTCGTGCTCGATGGCATGACGCGCGGCCTGGGCTGGCGTTTCCTCTCGCTGGGCCGACGCATCGAGCGGCTGTCGCACCTGTGCTGGGCGCTGCGCGTCGCGGTCAAGGAAGGCCGCGCGCACGGCCTGGACTGGCTGCTCGATCTGGCCGACTCCACCGTGACCTACCGCTCGCGCTACCTGGTCGCTCCCGAGTGGCTGCCGGTGCTCGACCTGCTGGTGCGCGACGACACCAACCCGCGTTCGGTGGCGTTCCAGGTCAAGGGCCTGAGCGAGTACGTGGCCAAGCTCGAACAGGACCATGGCCGCTTCGCCGGCGATCTGCTCGCCCCGATGAAGGCCGGGCTCGACGCGCTGTCGCCGACCGACCTGGACCCCGACAGCCCGGTGCTGTTGGCACTGCTCGAACAAGTCCAGCGCGCCGGCCACATGGTGTCGGACGAGCTGACGCTCAAGTTCTTTTCGCATGCCGCTTCGCGCAGCGTGCTGTCCCTGGTGGCGTGATGGACGAACCAGCAATGCGCACCGACACCCTGGCACCGGCGTTGCGCTTTCACGTCGAACACGAGACGCGCTACGACTACACCGCGCCGGTGTCTCAGTCGTGGCAGTTGGCGCGCCTGACGCCGCGCAACCTGCCGTGGCAGAAGCTGCTGTCGCACTCGCTGCAGATCGACCCGCCGGTGGACGAGCGCCACGAGTCCCCTGACTGCTATGGAAATTCGATCCTGCATTTCGCGCTGCACCGAGCGCACCGCATGCTGCGCGTGCGCATGCACAGCACGGTCGAGGTGGGCGCGCGCCCTGCCGCACTGCCGGGCTGCGCTCGCCCCTGGGAAGCGGTGCGCGACCAGGTGCTCGCCGATGCCTCGCTCGACGAGCTCAATGCGGCCCGCATGAGCGAACCGACCCGGCTCGTGCCGCTCTCGCCGCACGCACGTCGATACGCCGCAAGCAGCTTGGCGCCGGGGCGCGACTGGTTCGAAGCGATGCACGACCTGATGCAGGCGATCCACCGCGACTTCGAGTTCGAACTGGGCGCCACCTCGGTCAGCACCTCGGTCGACGAGGTGCTCGAACAACGCCGCGGCGTGTGCCAGGATTTTGCCCACCTGATGCTCGCGGGCCTGCGCAGCCATGGGTTGCCCGCGCGTTATGTATCGGGCTACCTGTTGACCAACCCGCCGCCCGGACAGCCGCGCCTGATGGGGGTGGATGCGAGCCACGCCTGGGTCGCGGCGTATGCGCCACAGTGTGGCTGGGTCGAATTCGACCCCACCAACAACCAGCTCGCCGACCAGCGCTACATCACACTGGCGTGGGGCAGCGACTTCGCCGACGTGGTGCCCTTGCGCGGCGTGATCCTGGGCGGCGGGGAACAGCGCATGAACGTCGAGGTGAGCGTGCTGCCGACGTAGCGCGCCGCTGGGGTTCTCGCGCCGGGCTCAAGGGCCCGGGCGGGCCGATCAACGCGCCGTGACCAGCGTCACGGCGGGCCCGATAAGCAACGCTTTGACCGCTCACTTCTGCGCTGTCGGCAGAGATTGCATTTCTAGAATGCATCGAATGCTCGCCATGGCCACCGCGATGCCGCATGCATCGGACTTCTCGACGCTTTTCGACTTGCTGCCCATCGGCGCGTACCGATCGAGCCCGGCGGGCAAACAACTGCGCGCCAACGCGGCGTTGGTCCGGCTCAACGGCTACGCCGGCGAAGCCGAGATGTTGCGCTGCGTGAACGACATTGCCACCGAGTGGTATGTCGATCCGCAGCAGCGCGTCGAATTCGCACGGCGCATCGACGTCGACGGCCAGGTCGTCGACTTCGTCTCCGAGATCTACCGCCACAAGACGCGCGAACGCATCTGGATTCGCGAAAACGCGCATGGCGTTCGGGATGCCGATGGAACCGTGTTGTACTTTGAGGGCACGGTTGAAGACATCACCGCACAGCGGCGCACCCAGCTGGCTCTCGAAGCCAGTGAGCGGCGCTTCCGGGCGCTGACCGAAAAGGCCCAGGTCCTGACGGTCGTGTGCAACCGCTCGGGCCAGATCACCTACGCCAGCCCCGCCGCACGCGGGTTGCTCGGGCGCGAGCCGGCAGAACTGCTGGGCGTGCCCATCTTCGACTGGATTCACGGCAACGATCAGGATACCGCCCGCACAGATTTCAGGGAGGTGCTGGAGTTCAGAAACGCAGGCACCGAATCGATCCATCGTTTCGCCGCTGCCGACGGGAGCGCGCGCACCTTCGCCTCGTTGGCCAACAACTGCCTGGCCGACCCGGCTGTGGCCGGCATCGTGCTGCATTTCCGCGACGTGACGGAGCGTCAACGCGCCGAACAGGTGCAGATCGCTATGCAGGAACAGCTGCGCGAGGCGCAGAAGATGGAGTCGATCGGCACGTTGGCCGGCGGCATCGCGCACGACTTCAACAACATTCTCGCGGCCATTCTGGGCAACCTGGCGCTGATGCGCGACGATCTGGCGAAAGACCATGCGGCCTGGCCTTGCCTGGAGCAGATTCAGAAGTCCAGCCTGCGGGCCCGCGGCCTGGTCCAGCAGATTCTCGCGTTCAGCCGTCGCCAGCCTCAGCAACTGCAGAACCAGGACCTGCGCCCGGTCATCGAAGAAACGATTGCGATGTTGCGCGCCGCACTCCCGGCCGGCGTTGCACTGCAGGAACAACTGGGCCCCGAAGCCATCGCGGTGAATGCCGATGCCACCCAGTTGCAGCAGGTGCTGGTCAACCTGTGCACGAACGCCTGGCATGCACTGGAAGGGCGGACGGGGCGAGTCGACGTGGGCCTGGAACTGGCCACGCCGGGCGATCTGCCCGATCAGTCACACAGCCCTGGTGCGGCGCCCCCCTACGCCCACCTCTGGGTGCGCGACAACGGCTGCGGCATGGACAACCGCACGCGCGAACGCATCTTCGAGCCCTTCTTCACGACCAAGCCGGTCGGCCAGGGCACCGGCCTGGGCCTGGCGGTCGTGCATGGCATCGTGAACTCGCACGATGGGCACATCACCCTTGACACCCAACCGGGCGTGGGCAGCACGTTTCACGTCTACCTGCCCGTGGCGGCGCCCCATGTGGCGCGCGCCGTGGCGCAGTCGCCAATCGACAACGCCAGCGACGGGCGCGGCCGGCATGTTCTGTACCTGGACGACGACGACGTCATGGGGCTCGTGATGGAGCGGCTGCTGAAACGGGCGGGCTTCGAGGTGCACGTCTATCACGACAGCGCCGCCGCAGTGCACGCCTTGCGCAGCCAGAGCCATCCGGTCGACCTGGTCCTGAGTGACTTCAACATGCCCGGCCTGTCCGGCCTGGACGTGGCCCGTGAAGCAGCGGCGGTTCGACCGGAATTGCCGGTCGTGATCAGCTCGGGCTACATCGACGACAGCCTCGTCACCGAGGCACGGCGCCTGGGCGTGCGCGCCCTGCTGCACAAGCAGAGCGCCATCGATGTGCTGGCGCAGACCTTGACCCGGGTCCTCGACACTGGCACGGCGCCGCTGAATCTGATTCGCTGACGCCTGCGCCGGCGGACGAATCGACCCCAGGTCTGTCGCCTTGCAGGCCGCATCCTTGCACAGCTCAACGATCGGTCAGCGCAGCAGGGGTTCGCTGCACCGAGGACAACGCCTCGATACTCGTCATCAGGGCCACGGGCGATTCTGCGGGAGGGTCAGGCGCACGCGGCAAGCCAGGGCCACTGGCAGCTCCGAAGTCAAAGGCGAACCTCGGTCGGCGCCAAGGCCCATTCACCTGCAGCGGCACACTCACGCCAGCCAGACCCGCAAGTTCAGGGCCGCCGCGGCCCACCGTGGCACGCAGGCGCAGGTCGAGCACGCCGGGCTCCAGCAAGAACTCGCCTTCACCTGCGGCATGCACCCCGGCGGTATTCAGCTCCAGCGTTTGTGCGTGCGCCCGACCCTCGTGCAGTTCGAAGCGAGCCTTCATGTCCTGGAAGGGTGTGTTGTTGCCCGGATTGAAGTCGCGCGCTTGAGCGACGCTGCGTTTGCCCAGCTCCGGGCGACCTTCGAGCAAGGCCGCACGGAGGTCGACACCGGCCAATGCACCGCCCTGCACGGCCAGGTTCACCGGCCCGACCAGCGCCGCGCGCAAGCTGCCCACGCTGCCGCCTTGGGTGCGCAGGTCCCAGCCGAGCGTGGCGCGCCCCTCAAGCCATGGTTTGCGCATCAGGTCGGCCAACAGGCCGCGGGTGTCCAGATCCGACAATGTTCCCGTCGTGGTGACCTGCGCGACGGCCCCCGCAACGACCCGAACCGATGCATCCAGCGTGGCGCCGTAAGCCTTGGCACTCAAAGGTTGAACCAGCAACTCCGTGCGCTGCGCTTCGAAGCGGGCCGCCAGCGCATTCGCTTGCAGGCCGAACAGCTTGATCTGTTCGACGCGCAGCGTGCCTTGCAACGTGGTGTCACGCAGGGCCGACGCGTCGAACGGCGTGGCGTCGTCGCCCCAGCGCGCAAGCCAGGCCGGCGACAGCAGCGCGTCGAGGTCCAGCGAAGCTGCTTGCATCGCCACGTCCCAGCGCGGACGAATGAAGTCGGCGAGCGAAAGTTCGCCGCGCATATCGCTGCCGGCCAGCTTGCCGGCGAGCACCAACCGAGCGGACCGGTGCTTCAGATCAATCTCGAGCCTGCCCGTGCCCTGCCCTGCGACTTCCGTCGCCAATGCCGGGTGGTGCGCATTCGCGGACACCTCGACGGCACCGAGTTCCAGGCGTGGCCCGTCGTCGAGGTGCAACAACAGCGGGCTCGTCAACTGGGCCCGCAGGTGCGCGCCCGGGCCGCGTGCAGACCACTGGGCGTTCGCCGTGGCGCCGCGCAGCGCGTTGTCGGCCCATTCGAAGCGCGGTACCTGCAGCGCAGCCGTGGTGGTCTGGTCGGGGTGCGCGATGCTGGTGTCGATGCTGAGTTGAGCCCCACTGAAGCGACGATCGATGACCTTCAGCTCGGGCGTGGCCAGGCGGGCATTGAACAGACTCAGGCCCGATTTGCTGGCGGCCGTGGCGACGATGTTCTCGAGGCTGACCGACCGCTGTTTCGGCAATGCACTGATCTCGCCTTTCAGGCCCAGCGCCAGGTTGTCGACCCCAAAGGCACGGCCTTCCAGCTGGGCATCCAGGCCGGTCAGTTCGAGGCGGCCTGCGACGGCATCAAACAGCAGACGGCTCTTGAGTTGCAGACGGGCGTCAATGCCAGCCTGGGGCGCGTCGATGCGCACGCTCGCGTCCAGCGGGCCGGCCCGGCCGTCGGAGAGTCGGCCGATCTCGATCTGCAGGTCATTCAGGCTGCCGCGCTGCCAGTCGATTTCGTCGTTCCATTGCAATGTCGAGCGGCTCAAACGCAAGTGGTCGACGTCGATGCTGGCCGTTGACACCGTGGCCAGGTCACGCAGCAGGTCATCGACGTTCGTGCTGCCGTCCTTGAAACGAACCAGCTGGGCACGCAGTCCATCAACCTCAGCGCTGTCGATCAACACCTGACGGCGCAACAGCGGCAACCAGGCAATCGTGACGCGGGCCCTGTCGAGCGCCGCGATTTCGCGCGCACTGCGGCGTTGGCTGAGGGTAGCCTTGCCCGTTTCCAACCCCAGCTTGGGAAAATAGCTGAGCTTGAGCTCGCCCTCGAGCGCCAGTTCGCGCTGGGTGCGCTCCTGAACCCAGCGCACGATCTGCACTTTGAACTGGTTCGGGTCGAAGAGATTGACCAGCAGCGCAATCAAACCGCCGAACAAGAACAGCACGATCAGCATGCCGGCGATCGCATAGCGGTAGTACGCCTTGGTCAGCGTCTCGGCAAACGGCACCTTGAAAGGGCTGAAGGTGGAGACCAGCAAACCGATCACGCCGATCAGCCCGAGCAGTGCGTATTTGACAGCCTTCATTGAATGGGTCCAAGGCGGCCGGACCAGCCGACGTTGCGCGGCCTGCGGCGGACAAAGACAGATCATCGGTCGATCGGTGCACCGGTGCACTGCCAGGCGCGCCACAACTGCGCCTCGATCGGGTCGATTTCACGCTCGGCGGCACCCGCCCTTGCCGACCTATTGGGCCGGTGAAGCCCGCGCTCTCGCAAGCGGTGAGCAGGTACTACATTTGCGGCCGCATGTATCGGGCTGAGGCCCGGCGCCAGGCGATGCCGAGGTCGATCCCGAGCTATTCACGCGCCCAGCCGGGCGGTCGTTTATCGATGAACGCCTGCACGCCTTCCAGCGCCGCGGCGTCCATCATGTTGCACGCCATGGTCTGGCCGGCATCGTTGTAGGCCGCGGCGATGCCTTTCTCGATCTGGCGGTAGAAGAGCTGCTTGCCCATCGCAATGGCAACCCGCGGCTTGTTGAGGATGGAGGCCGCCAGCGATTCCACTTCGGCGTCGACGGCACTGTCATCGGCAACGCGGTTGACGAGTCCCTTGTCGAGGGCCTGCTCGGCAGTGATGAATTCGCCCGTGACGAGCATCTCGAAGGCGGCCTTGCGCGCGACGTTGCGCGACAGCGCCACACTCGGGGTCGAGCAGAACAGACCGAGCGTCACACCGCTCACCGCAAAGCGCGCGCTGCGCGCGGCGACTGCCAGGTCGCACATCGCCACCAACTGGCAGCCGGCGGCGGTGGCGATGCCCTGCACCTTCGCAATCACGGGAACGGCCAGTGACTGCACGCTGAGCATCATCTTTGTGCATTGCGCGAACAGCGTCTGGTAGTACGCCAGCGAAGGCTGGGCGCGCATCTCCTTCAGGTCGTGGCCGGCGCAGAAGGCCTTTCCCGAAGCCGCCAGCACCACCACCCGGGCGGTGCCGTCGGCGGCAATGCCATCCAGCTCGGCCTGCAACGCCGTCAGCATCGCCTGGGACAGCGCATTGAACGCATCGGGCCGGTTCAAGGTGAGCGTGACCACGCCGCGCAAGTCGACTTCGCGCAGCACCAGGGCTTCGGTTCTTGCATTCATGACAACGCACTCGCTGATCTGGCGCGCTCGCGCAGCGCAAATTTCTGGATCTTGCCGGTCGACGTCTTGGGAATCGCTTCGAAACGAATTTCGCGCGGCACCTTGTAGCCGGCGAGCAAGGTGCGGCAGTGGGCAATGATGTCTTCGGCGCTCGCGCTCGCATCCGGGCGCAGTTCGATGAACGCCATCGGCGTCTCACCCCATTTCGCATCCGGCCGGGCCACCACGGCGCAGGCCAGCACGGCGGGGTGGCGGTACAGCGCGTCTTCCACTTCGATCGAGCTGATGTTCTCGCCGCCCGAGATGATGATGTCCTTGCTGCGGTCCTTGATCTTCACGTAGCGGTCGCTTTCCATCACGGCCAGGTCACCGGTGTGGAACCAGCCGCCGTCGAAGGCCTTCGCCGTGGCGTTCGGGTTCTTCAGGTAGCCCTTCATCACGATGTTGCCGCGGAACATGATTTCGCCCATGGTCTGGCCATCAGCGGGGGTGATCGCCATCGACTCGGCGTCGAGCACCGTCATGCCCTCCTGCAGCACGTAGCGCACGCCCTGGCGGCCGTTCAGGCGCGTCTGCTCCGACAGGCTTGCCGCCGCCCAGGCGTCACGCTTGACCGCCACCGCGGCCGGCCCGTAGACCTCGGTGAGACCATAGACATGCGTGATGTCGAAGCCGATGCTGGCCATGCCCTCGATCATCGCCGCGGGCGGCGCCGCGCCGGCGACCATGCCGCGCACCTTCTGACTGATGCCCTCGCGCAGCGCTGCCGGTGCGCTGATGATGAGGCTGTGCACGATCGGTGCGGCGCAGTAGTGGTCGACCTGGTGTTCTCGCATCGCGCCCAGAATCGCTGCCGCGTCGACCCGCCTCAGGCACACATGCGTGCCGCCGAGCATCGCCACGGTCCAGGGGAAACACCAACCGTTGCAGTGGAACATCGGCAGCGTCCACAGGTAGCGCGGAAAGTGCGGCATCGTCCAGGTGGCCGCATTGCACACCGCGTTCAGGTAGGCGCCGCGGTGGTGGGTGACCACGCCTTTCGGGTCGCCCGTGGTGCCTGAGGTGTAGCTCACCGCGATCGCGTCCCACTCGTCACGGGGGCCGGGCAGTGCCGCCAGCGGCGCGTGCGCGGCCAACAAGGCTTCGTAGTCATGCGCGCCGACGCGTTCACCCGGGCCGTTGTATTCGGTGTCCGACACGTCGATCACCACCAGGTCGCGGCCATGCTCGGTGCGCAGCATGCGCAACGCCTGCGCCATCACGGGAGAGAATTCTCGATCGGTGATCAACACCGTGGCCTCGCAGTGGTTCATCTGCCAGGCCAGCAGCGGCGCGTCCAGACGCGTGTTGAGTGTGTTGAGCACCGCGCCCAGACCAGGCACAGCGTAGTGCGCTTCCACCATTTCGGGCGTGTTCGGCAGCATCGTGCTGACCGTGGTTCCATGTTGCACACCGAGCGCCTGCAGCGCTGCAGCCAGGCGCGCCGAGCGTTCGCGCAGCTGCGCCCAGGTCGAGCGGCGTGCGCCGTGAATCACCGCCGGAAGGTCGCCGAACACTTCCGCGCTGCGTTCGACAAAACTCACCGGCGACAGGGCAACGAAGTTGGCCGCGTTCTTGTCGAGATGCTGATCGTAGATGTTCATGGCCATTCGCCGCCGGTTTGCATGGACACGATGCTACTCCGCCAGTGCTGCACGCGAACCGGACAACACGCGCCGGCGCGCACGCGCGAGGCATTGCGCCAGCGCGTTCAGGACATCGCAGCGTTCAGGGCCTGGTCAATGTCCCAGAGAATGTCGTCGATGTGTTCCAGCCCGACCGAGATGCGAACCATGTCGGGCAGCACGCCGGCGGCCAGTTGCTGCGCGGCGTCGAGCTGGCGGTGCGTGGTCGACGCCGGATGGCTGATCAGCGTCCGGGTGTCGCCGATGTTGACCAGGTGGCTCATCATCTGCGCCGCCTCGATGAATTTCACGCCCGGCGCCAGCCCGCCCTTGACGCCGAAGGCGAGCAAGCCCGACGCACCACGCATCTGGCGTTTCAGCAAGGCGTGCTGCGGGTGGTCGCTCAAGCCGGGGTAGTTGACCCAGCTGACGCGCGCATCGGACTGAAGGAACTGCGCCACCTGCAGCGCATTGCTGCAATGACGCTCCATGCGCAGCGGCAACGTCTCTACGCCCTGCAGGATTTGCCAGGCACTCATCGGCGACAAGGCGGCACCATGGACACGCAGGTTTTCCATGCGCGCACGCATCGTGAAGCCGAAGTCGCCGAAGGTCTCGTAGAACTTCACGCCGTGGTAACCCGGCGAGGGCTCGGTCATGCCGGGGAACTTGCCGTTGTCCCACGCGAAGGCACCGCGCGGCTTGCCATGTTCCACCATCACACCGGCCAACGTGGTGCCATGACCGGCGATGTACTTGGTGGCCGAGTGAACCACGATGTCTGCGCCCAGTGCGATCGGGTTGCAAAGGAACGGCGACGGCACGGTGTTGTCGACGATCAGCGGCACGCCATGCGCATGCGCGACATCGGCCACCGCCGCGATGTCCAGAATCTTCAGGCTCGGGTTGCCCAGCGTTTCGGCGTAGACGGCGCGCGTGTTCGGCTGCATTGCGGCGGCAAAAGCCTCGGGCTGCGTCACGTCGACGAACGTGGTCGTGATCCCGAGCCGCGCCAGGTTCACCGACAGCATCGTCACCGTGCCGCCGTACAGCGCACCGGCAGCGACCACGTGGTCGCCTTGCTGGAGAATCGTCATCAACGCCATGGCTTCCGCGGCCATGCCGCTCGCCGACGCCACCGCGGCTCGGCCGCCTTCGAGCGCCGCAATGCGCTCTTCGAGCGCGGCGACCGTGGGATTGGACAGCCGCGAATAGACGTTGCCAAAGGTCTGCAGGTTGAACAGCGACGCGGCGTGGTCGGCGCTGTCGAACACGAAACTGGTGGTCTGGTAGATCGGCAAGGCGCGCGCGCCGGTGCTCGAGTCAGGGATCTGCCCGGCGTGGATTGCCAGGGTTTCGGGCTTGAAGACGCGGTCGGCCATGGCGGAAGCTTTGCTGCTCAGACGGGCCGCTTGGCCGAAATGACGCGAGTGTTGACGCCGGCCCAATGCAGGCCGCCGAACAGACGGGCGTGTTCGATCTTCACGCAACGGTCTTGCACCGTGTCGAGCCCGGCGGCCTGCGCCAGTGCCGCCGCCTGCGAATTCATCACCCCAATCTGCTGCCAGAGACACTTCGCGCCGATGCGAACGGCCTGCTCGGCAATCGGCAGCACGTCTTCGGTGCGGCGGAACACGTCGACCATGTCGATGGGTTCGGCGATGTCGGTCAGGTTGGCGTAACAGCGTTCCCCCAGCACCTCGGTGTAGCGCGGATTCACCGGAATCACGCGGTAGCCGTGCTGCTGCAGATATTTGCCGACGAAGTTGCTCGGGCGGTGCCACTCGGCCGAAAGGCCGACGATTGCGATCGTGTGGCAGTCGCGCAGGATGCGGCGCAAGGTGGAGGTGTCGTCGGACATGGCCGGGCAGGTTCGATAGGCCCTGCACGATACACGACGCAGACGGCACCGGCCGCCTCGACGTCAGCGGGTTTGCATGTACTGGGCGTACAAGCCAGGATGCAGGTCACGCAGCGACTTGCGGGCGCTGACGAGGTCGTTGTGCGCGCCCTGGCGCTCCAAGGTCATCAAGACGAGCACCGCGCGCAGCGTTCGTTCGGCTCGTTGCTGCTGCCCGGCCTGGGCCGGGCGCAGCACCGGCGCAAGCCGGTTGTCGTCAACCACCGCCCAGGCGGGAAACCAGGCCAGATCGTCCTGGCCGCCCTCGCCTTCAAACTCGGCATCAAACTTCCGGCGCAGTTTGATCAGGACGGGGTCGTTGATGAGCGACGTGGTTGCGTCAAACCGCGACGGCGCCATCCAGGCCAGTTCGGCGAGCAAAGGCCAGGCGGCATCCAGCCCGTCGAGTCGACAACGCGCCCGGGCCATCCAAGCCAGCGGCGCCGGAATGCGCCGCCAAGATTCGATCGCCGCCACGGAGTCCGCGGCGTTTGCCCAGTGTGCTGCGGCCAGCCACAAGGGCGCCGCGTGCTCGTCGGCATGCTGCGGCTGGTAACCCAGAGCGCTGCTGCACTGAGCCAGGTTGCGCCACAGCGGCGCCATCCAGCGCAGCGCAGCGTCTGCGCCCAGCGCCTGCCGCGCGGCTGGGGCGACCGTGCCGCCCAACAGTTGCCGTGCTTGCGCAAGCGCTTCATGGCGCTCAAGCGGCGTCGTTTGAACTTGCAGCAAGGCGTTCGCGAGGACATCGAACACGGCGAGCAGGGGCTCCTGCGGATACTCACTGCGCAGCGTCCGCTGGGCGCCTTCGATGCGGTTGTCGGCACGATCGTCAAGGGCACGCAGAACGTCGTTGCGCAACATGGTGTCGCGGCTGTCGGCAAAGATGTCGAGTTGGGTCGGCTGCATGGCGTGGTGGTACTGCTCTGCGCCAAAGTTTCCCAGAGATTTCGCCAAGGCCGGGGCAAACGGGACGAAAAAAGCCCGCAGGCGGGTTGCCATGCGGGCGGGCTCAGGCGGGCGAAACGCTCAGCCGTGCTTCTTGTCGAAGAACTGCTCGTCTTCGGTCGACCCTTTCAACGCGGCGGTCGACGCGTCGCGTTCGATCGTCGTCGTCACTGCGTCGAAGTAGCCGGTGCCGACCTCGCGCTGGTGCTTCACGGCGGTGAAGCCCCTTTTAGCGGCAGCGAATTCGGCTTCCTGCAGTTCAACGAAGGCAGTCATGTTGTTGCGCGCGTAGCCGTGCGCGAGGTTGAACATGCTGTAGTTCAGGCTGTGGAAGCCGGCCAGCGTGATGAACTGGAACTTGTAGCCCATCGCGCCGAGTTCGCGCTGGAACTTCGCAATCGTTGCGTCGTCGAGGTTCTTCTTCCAGTTGAAGCTCGGGCTGCAGTTGTAGGCGAGCAGCTTGCCGGGGAATTTCTTGTGGATCGCATCGGCGAACGCCTTGGCATACGCCAGGTCGGGCTTGCCGGTTTCGCACCACACCATGTCGGCCACTTCCGAGTACGCCAGGCCGCGCGAGATGGCCTGGTCCAGGCCCGGCTTGCAGCGGTAGAAGCCTTCGACAGTGCGCTCGCCGGTCAGGAAGGGTTGATCAATCGGGTCGACGTCGCTGGTGACCAGGTCAGCCGCCTCAGCATCGGTGCGCGCGATCACGAGGGTGGGCGTGCCCATCACGTCGGCCGCCAGGCGCGCCGCCGTCAGCTTGGCCACCGCCTCACGCGTCGGCACCAGCACCTTGCCGCCCATGTGGCCGCATTTTTTCACCGAAGCGAGCTGGTCTTCGAAGTGCACGCCCGCCGCACCCGCCTCGATCATCGCCTTCATCAGCTCGAAGGCGTTCAGCACACCGCCGAAACCGGCTTCGGCGTCGGCGACGATGGGCGCGAAGAAGTCGATGTCGTTCTTGCCTTCGGACCATTGAATCTGATCGGCGCGCTGGAACGTGTTGTTGATGCGCTTGACCACCATCGGCACCGAGTTGACCGGGTAGAGCGACTGGTCGGGGTACATCTCGCCGGCCGAGTTCGCGTCACCTGCCACTTGCCAGCCCGACAGGTAGATCGCCTTCAGGCCGGCCTTGACCTGCTGCATGGCCTGGTTGCCGGTCAGCGCGCCGAGCGTGTTGACGAACGGCTCGGTGTTGACCAGCGTCCAGAGCTTTTCGGCACCGCGCTTGGCGATGGTGTGTTCGATCGCGAGCGAACCACGCAGCCGAACCACATCGGCGGCGCTGTAGCTGCGCTGCACGCCTTTCCAGCGCGGGTTGCTCGACCAGTCCTTTTGCAGCGCGGCGACTTGTTGTTCACGGGTCAGTTGGGTCATGTTGAAGCTCCGAGGGGTTGAAAAACGCAAACAAGTGATGAAAGCGATGCCCCAAGCCTAACGCTCAATCTGACCGGCGGAACACTTATGTCTTATAGAAGACTAAAAATTTTATGTCGTTAAATCAAATAGTTAACGACTTCATTTCATGATACGGAAGTTGCTTTCTCACAATGAGAAATTATGCGGCGGTGCAGCATCTTATGCTTCCACATTATGGAAAGCAATCGGACGGAGTGAAATTCAGGCGCCTGAGCGGGGGCGCCACCGCGGCGGGCGCCGCCGAGGCCGAGCCGCTCAGCCCGCCACCACCCGCATCGCCTTTTGCATCACCTCCTGGCTGCGCCCCTTGCGGGCACGCTTGCCGGCATAAGACGCCAATCCGGCGCCCTTGAGCGATTCGTCCTTGGGCTTGCCACCGCGCCCCGTGCCCAGCACCTGCAAGGCCTGCGTGAAGGCTGCCACGCTGACAAGGGCGTCTTTCGCGTCCAGGTCGATCAGCGTCAGGCCGCGCCCGCCCTTGGCCTGCAGCTTGATTTCGTCCAGGCCGAACACCAGCAGCCGCCCGGCCAGCGAGAGGCAAGCGACCCGGGTGGCCGCACCGATGAAACTCGGCGGCAGCATTTTCTCTTCGGCTTCCAGGCTGAGGAACGCCTTGCCGCCTTTCTGGCGCGAATGCAGGTCCCCTACCCTGGCCAACAAGCCGAAACCGCCCGTGCCCGCCAGCAGCAAGACCTGCTGTGCGCCACCGGCCGCGTAGTGCGCCGCCTGGGTGCCGGCTTCGAGTTCGATCAACGACGTGATCGGCACGCCGTCGCCGCGCCCGCCCGGCAGCCCATTCACGCCGACGGAATAGACCCGGCCGTTGCTGCCGAACACCAGCAGCGCATCGACGCTGCGGCAGGCAAAGGTGCCGTAAAGCGCGTCACCTGCCTTGAAGGCGAGCGTGCCAGCGTCGATCTCATGCCCCTTGAGCGCGCGCACCCAGCCCTTCATGCTCACCACCACGGTGACCGGCTCGTCGATCACCTTCACCTCGGCGACGGTGCGCTTTTCCTCCTGGATCAGCGTGCGGCGCTCGTCGCCGTGCTGCTTCGCGTCGGCTTCGATTTCCTTCACGACGGTGCGCTTCAGCGCGGTCGGGCTGCGCAGAATGTCCTCGAGCTTTTCCTGCTCGCTGCGCAGTTCCTTGAGCTCCTGCTCGATCTTGATGGCTTCGAGCCGCGCCAACTGGCGCAGGCGGATTTCAAGAATGTCTTCAGCCTGCGTTTCGCTCAGCTTGAAACGCGCGATCAACGCCGCCTTCGGCTCGTCGGCGGCGCGAATGATGCGCACCACCTCGTCGATGTTGAGCAGCACGAGTTGCCGCCCCTCGAGCACGTGGATACGCGCCAGCACCTTGCCCAAGCGGTGCTGGGTGCGGCGCTGCACCGTCTGCAGCCGGAACTGCAACCATTCGCCGACGATCTGGCGCAGGCTCTTCTGCGTCGGCCGGCCATCGGCGCCGATCATCGTCAGGTTGATCGGCGCCGAACTCTCCAGGCTGGTCTGCGCGAGCAGCACGTTGATCAGGTCCTGCTGCTCGATGCGACTCGTCTTGGGTTCGAACACCAGACGCACCGGCGCGTCGCGGCTCGATTCATCACGCACCGCGTCGAGCACCGCCAGCACCGTGGTCTTGAGCTGCACCTGTTCGACGCTGAGCGCCTTCTTGCCCAGCTTGACCTTGGGGTTGGTGAGTTCCTCGATTTCCTCCAGCACCTTCTGCGTGCTGGTGCCCGGCGGCAGCTGCGTGACCACAAGTTGCCACTGGCCGCGCGCGAGGTCTTCGATCTTCCAGCAGGCGCGCACCTTCAGGCTGCCGCGGCCAATCGCGTAGGCGGCGCGAATGTCGGCAGCACTGCTGATGATCTGGCCGCCGCCCGGATAGTCGGGGCCGGGAATCATCGCGGCAAACTCGTCGTCGGACAGGCTGTCGTTCTTCAGCAGCGCCACCGACGCCGTGGCCGATTCGCGCAGGTTGTGCGAGGGAATTTCGGTCGCCAGGCCGACCGCAATGCCACTCGCGCCGTTGAGCAATACGAACGGCAGCCGCGCAGGCAACTGGCGCGGCTCTTCGGTGGAGCCGTCATAGTTGGGCACGAAGTCGACCGTGCCTTCGTCGATCTCATCGAGCAGCAGCCGGGTGATCGGTGCCAGGCGCGCTTCGGTGTAGCGCATCGCTGCAGCACCGTCGCCATCGCGCGATCCGAAATTGCCGTGCCCGTCGATGAGTGGGTAGCGCTGCGAAAAGTCCTGCGCCATGCGCACCAGCGCTTCATAGGCCGCCAGGTCACCGTGCGGGTGAAAGCGGCCCAGCACATCGCCGACGACACGCGCACTCTTCACCGGCCGCGCGCCACCCGCGCCACTGAAACTCAGCCCCATGCGCTGCATCGCGTACAGGATGCGGCGCTGCACGGGCTTCTGGCCATCGCACACGTCGGGCAGCGCGCGGCCCTTCACCACGCTGAGGGCGTATTCGAGGTAGGCACGTTCGGCGTATTGCGCCAGCGCCACGGCGTCGTCACCCGGCGGGGGCGGGTCAAACAGGTCAGGTTCTCGGCTCATCGCTTCATTCTCTACGAAGCCGCGCGCACCCCCGGCGGGGCGCTTGGTGTATAGCGCGCTGGCCGGTCACCAGCCGATCAACGCGTCCCGCCCCTGCACCAGCAGCTGCACCCGCGCGCCCACCGGCAGGCTGACCTTGGTCGGCACATGGCCGAACGGCAGCCCGGTGAGGATGGGCGTCCTGGTCAGCGCACGCAAGTGCTGCAGCACCGACTTGAGCGTGTAGCCCCGGTCGTTCGGCGACTTCTTGTAGTTGCTGAATGCGCCCAGCACGATGGCCTTCTGGGCGTCCAGCACGCCCGCCTGTTGCAACTGCAGCAGGTTGCGTTCGATGCGATACGGGTGTTCGTTCACGTCTTCGAGAAACAGCACCCCGCCCTTCACGCGCGGCCAGTGCCGCGTGCCCAGCAACGAGTTCACCATGCACAGGTTGCCGCCCCACAGCGTGCCCGACACGCCCAGCCCGTCGAAGCCGACCTCGGTGCGAAAGCCCACCGCTTCGAGTTCGCCGCTCATCGCTTCGAGGAAACACGCCTGCGTCACGTCGTCCACCGTCTCGCGCCCGAAGTCGTCCGCCGCCATCGGCCCGGCCCAGGTGGATGCCTCGCCACGCGTGAGCAAACCCCCATGCGCGAGCAAACCCAGCTGCAGCGTGGTCATGTCGCTGTGACCCACCCAACGCGTGCCACGTTCGATGCTGCGCGTGATCAGCGTCCAGTCGATGCGGTCGAGCAGCCGGGTCAGGCCATAGCCTCCGCGCGTGGCCAGCGCCACCGACGGCGCTTCCGTCGCGACCCGGTGCAGCGCGCCGAGGCGGGCGTCGTCGTCACCCCCGAAACGCTGATGCTTGAGCAGCGCGGCGGCGTCGATCTGCACCTCGAAGCCCAGCGCATTGAGCCGCTGCGCGGCGAGGCGCACGCCTTTGCCGTTCAGCAGCACGCCGGCGGGGGTGAACAGGGTCAACGCAGTCATCGTCGCTTTCAGGGTTCGAGCTTCAAGCCTGGCGGCTCTGGCAAGTGGCGTTCGATCTCGATGGCCTCGCCGGTTGGAATGAGCCCCTCGGGCTCGGAGTCTGCCGGTGTGGCCCCGCTCGCCGCGCGGCGTTGCCGGAACTGCTCTCGCCGCTCTTCGAAGAAGTCGCGCAGCAGTTGACCACATTCAGCTTCGAGCACACCGCCCGCGAGTTCGGTGTGGTGGTTCAGCGGCTTGAACTCGAACAGGTTGAGCACTGAACCCGCCGCGCCGGTCTTGGGGTCGCGTGCGCCGAACACGACGCGTTTGAAGCGCGCGTGCAGCAGCGCCATCGCGCACATCGCGCAGGGTTCGAGCGTCACGTACAGCTCGCATTCGGGCAGACGGTAGTTGCCCAGCAGCGTGGCGGCGTGGCGCAACGCGACGATCTCGGCGTGCGCAGTCGGGTCGCGTTCGGTGATGGGGCGGTTGTAGCCCGTGGCCAGCACCTGCCGGCCGCTTGGCGTGTCGCGCACGATCACTGCGCCCACCGGCACTTCGCCGACCAGCCAGGCGTTTTGCGCCTGATCGAGCGCCAGGCGCATGCCGGCCTCGTCGATTCTTGCGACGAGCTCGCTCATGCGTCAGCGCGTGTGGTCAAACGCGTCGAACAATTCATCGTCCGAATCCGCACCGCTGCGGCGGTGCTGGACCTTGACGCCGCGCAACCAGGCCTTCAGCACGGCGCGGTCTTGCAGGCGTTTCAGGTCGTGTTCGATGCGGCGCGCATCGTGGCGCAACTGCGCCAGGTCGCCGTCCAGCGTGCGACTCAGCGTCTCGGGCTTCAAGCCGCCGCCAAATGCGCCGGTCTGATGTTGGTATGGCAAGGTCAGCGCGTCGATTTCATGGTCGAGCTGAGCGGATTGTTCAGCCAGCACCTGGTTGTAGTGGCCCAGTCGCTGTTCGCTGATCGCGCCCAGCGTTGCCAGGTTGATCTGTTCGGCCTCGATCTGCAGCTCCAGCAGGCGCAGCAGGTCGGATTTGGCGTAGGCCTGATTCACCTGCTGCATCAACGCCGTCTTGCGCAGGCGCTCGGCGTCGTCGGTCTCGCGATCCGGGTGCAGCGCGCTGGCAAGCTTGCGGTAGATCTCGCGCACCGACATCGTTGCCGCCTGCGCCTGGGCCGCAATCTGGGCTTCCTTGGCGAGCGCCTTGGCCGACTTGCGGCGCGGCGGCACGGCCGCGGCCTGCGCCGCCAGCTCGGCCTGCGCCGAGTGCTGCTCTTGCATCTTGCGGTGCAAGGCGGCACGCACCGTTTCCGGTGAACTAAGATCCTGGCCCTCGTCGAGGTCGACGCCGAACATGGTTTCGGCCATGTCCATCAGGAAGCGCGACTCCTCCTCCTTGCGTTCGGCCAGGCTGGCATGGCTGTGCTTGTCGTGCAGGGCGATCAGCGCCGGGTCTTCTTCATCGGCGCTTTGCAGCAGCTCGGCGCACAGGTCGAGCACCAGCGACGCCAACTTCGCCTGCTCACGTTTGGTGGTGCCGGCGCGGTCATGCGCATTGTCGAACAGCATCGCCAGCGACCAGCGCGCCGCCAGGCAGCGTTGCTGCAGCGGCTCGACCTCGGCAGCCACACGTTGCTGAAACTGCGGCAAGAACGCCTGCCAGGCCGCCAACGCCTGGCGCTGCGCTTCGATCTTCTCGATCAGGCGGTTGAACGCCTTTTGCGCCTTGGACGGCGCAGAACCGTCAGGCGCAACCGGCACGCGCACCAACTCGGAGTCGGCGTCCCCGAACAGTGATTTCTGTGTAGCCATGCGGTCACATCCTCTGCATTCGTTCGTGCGTTCAACATCCAAGCTCAGGCCAACGAACCATCGCGACGCGCGCCGGCCCGGCGCAGGTCAGGGGTGGAATGTTACGGGAGCACGATGGCGACGTCGCACCCACTCGAAGTTCGATTCACCGGGCCAGCGGCCCCGCAACTCTGCCAGAGCGCAGGGGCTGCAACCCGGCGCATGCCAGCATCACTTCACGGCAGCGGCGATTCAGCACGCAATCGGTACTTGGGCAACAGCGCAGTGGGCTGGTAGCTCAGCTTGGCCTGGCGAAAACCCGCCAAGCCCATGTCCTGTTCGAAGTTGAACCAGGTTGCACGCGGACCCAGCTCGCTGGCGAACGCGTGGAACATGTGCTGGTAGATGCCCTTGAACTGATCGTCGCCCTTGGCGAACCGCACCGCCCAGGCGCCGGCCTGAAGCGGCTGCGCGAGCACGAAGCCGGCCGGCTGGTCGTCGGCGAGGTAGAGCCGGCCCTCGAAGCCGAAAGCGCGCCGATGCGCCAGCGCTTCGCGGCAGGGTGCGTCGTCGGCATCGCCGGCATGCTTGCCCTTGTGCCGCAGCCACTGGTCGAGCACGACCAACGCCTGGTCGACCGCCCCGCCCTGCAGCGGGACCGACACTATCCGATGCCGGCTTGTCAATTGCTGCATCAGGTTGCGTTTCTTCTGCAGGCGCCGGCCGCGGTAGGCCATGAACTGCGCAGCCGGGTAAAGGTAGTCGGCGTCGTCACGCGACGCGGTGAATTGCCAGCCCGGATGGTGCAGGTCCGGCAGATGACAGGCGGCCAGGGGATACAGGCATTCGAATTGGGCCAGCAGACCGTCGAGCACGGCCACGGGTGCATGGCGAGCGTTGAACAGCGGAAAGAAGTGGGTTTGGGCGTCGTAGGTGCGCCCGCTCAGGCCGGGCCACGGACCAGGGTGGAAACGGTAGTCGTGCGCAGCGCGGAACAGGTAGAGATTGGAAAAACTGAAGTCGGACAGGCAGTGTTCGCCCAGGTCTTGCGCCAACGCGTCGAGCTTTGGCTCGATCTGCGCCCGGTGCGCCAACTGCAGCGCTTCGCCACCCGAACCGGCGTGGCTCACCTCTCCCACCGGCGCACACCGGGCGCGGGGCCATCGGCAGCTGGGCCGGCGAAACATTGCGCGATCGCCATCCAGCGCTGCGCGGGTTCACCGCGCACTTCGAGCGAGGTGTCCGCCACATGGCGGCGCTGCGTCACGACCAGGCAGAAGTCGAGCGCGTCGCCGCGCACCCGATGACTTTCCGACGGCTCGCCCCAGGCCCACTCGCTGCCGTCGGGAGCGCGCAGCGCCACATGCGGCACCGGTGCGGGCACCTCAAGCTTGCGATTCACGAAACTCCAGCCGAACGTGCCCACGCCGATGTGGGCGATGTGGCGCAAGCGCGCCGTGGCCGGGCGGCGCACCCGGGCCGCGTCGTAGACGTCCTGGCCATGGGCCCAGGTTTCCATCAAGCGCGCCGATGCAAACGAGCGCGCGTTCATGCTGGGGCCGTACCAGGGCAGGCGTGTCTTGGCGTCGAGCGACGCCAGTGCATCGACCAGGCGCGCGAAGATCGGGCGCCAGTACGTCACGAGCGCCGGCCCGTCGAGGTGGCCGAAGCGTTCGCGCGCAATCGCACTGAATTCTTCCCCGCGGGCCACCCGTGGCATCAAGGCGTCGCTGTGCTGCTGAAACTCCTGCGGGCCCCGCACCGCGATCAACGCCGCTTCGTCAAAAAAGCACAGGTGCGCCACCTCGTCCCAGGGCGTCCAGCCATAGAAGCCCGTGTCGGCCGCCCAACCCTCGGGCGAAAGCCCCGCGGCCAGGTCGGCGAGGGTTTGATACTCCGTGCGCAGGTCGGTGGTGATCTGGTTCATTGCAGTCAACTCATCGGGTGGGCGCGCGCAGACCAGGCTCAGTCGTTCTGCGCGACCAGCCTGGCGGCGGCCGGCCCGGCGTCGACCTCGGCCACCACACGGTGCGCACCCACCTGGTCGCCGACGCTCACATGAACGGCGACGACACGGCCCGCCAAGGGTGCGCTGTGCGCATGTTCCATCTTCATCGCTTCCAGCGTCAGCATCGCCTGGCCCAGCACCACGGCATCGCCGACCGCGACATTCACGGCAACGACGCGGCCGTTCATGGCCGCGCGCAGTTTGCCGTCACCGCCGGCCTGCGCATGGCGCAATACCGCCTGGCGGGTCTGGTCTTCGATGTGCCAGGGGCGGCCGCGCAGGTGAAGATCGAGCTGGGTGCCATCGCGCCGGAACACCACCGTGTGGCACAAGCCGTTGCACAGCACGCGCGCATCGTTCGTGCCGACCTCAATCAGGCGCAGCTCGAAGCGTTCACCGTCAAGCTGAATCGTGCAGCCGGCGTCGGGCTGATGGACCAGCATCGCGGCGACCCGTCTGGCTGCACTGGCAAGCCGAACCGGCAGATCGAAGCGGTGCAGCAGCACGCCATCGGGCGCCGAATGGAACAGCGCTGCGGCAACCGCAAAGGCCTCGCGTTCGGCGGCCGCGTCTTCGGCCAGCAGTTCCGCCTGGTGCTGCGCAATGAAACCGGTCGTCGCCTGGCCCTGCTCAAACACCGGGTGGCGCAGGCACGCCCCCAGGAACGCCTGATTGGTCCTGACGCCGAGCGCCACCGTGTCGGCCAGGCCCTGCAGGAGTCGGCGGCGAGCTTCGTCGCGGTCGTGCCCGTTGGCAATTAATTTGGCGACCATCGAGTCGTAGTAAGGCGGCACGTCGCACTGCAGCGCCAGGCCATGTTCAACGCGCAATTGCGGTGCGGCGCGCCACAAGCCCAGGCGGCCACTTTGCGGCATGAAGTCGGCGTGCGGGTCTTCAGCGCACAGGCGAACTTCGATCGCATGGCCTGAAAAACGAACCTCGTCCTGGCGCAGCGTCAACGCCTCGCCCGAGGCCATGCGCAGCTGCAGCACCACCAGGTCCAGGCCGGTCACGGCTTCGGTGACCGGGTGCTCCACCTGCAGCCGGGTGTTCATCTCCATGAAATGGAAGTGACCATCGCGGTCGAGCAAGAACTCGAGCGTGCCCGCACCTTCGTAGGCAATCGTCTTCACGGCCTGCACCGCCGCCGCGCCCATGCGCTCGCGCAATTCGGCGTTCACCGCCGGCGATGGCGCTTCTTCAATCACCTTCTGATGGCGCCGCTGAACCGAGCAGTCGCGCTCACCCAGGTGAATGGCGTGGCCGTAGCGGTCTGCCATGACCTGGATTTCAATGTGGCGCGGCTCGAGCAGCGCGCGCTCGAGCAGAACGTCATCATCACCAAACGCGCTGCGCGCCTCGGAACGAGCGCTGCTCAGCATGGCGGTGAATTCGCCCGCGTCGTGCACCAGGCGCATGCCGCGCCCACCGCCTCCTGCCGTGGCCTTGATCATCACCGGGTAGCCGATGCGGCCAGCCTCTTCGATCAAGCGGCTCTCGGACTGATCACCGCCCTGGTAGCCGGGAATGCACGGCACGCCGGCGTCCATCATCAAGCGCTTCGCGCCGGCCTTGTGGCCCATCGCACGAATCGCCTGCGCCGATGGGCCGACGAACACCAGCCCCGCATCAGCACAGGCCTGTGCGAAGTCTGCGTTTTCGGCAAGGAAACCGTAGCCGGGGTGAACCGCATCGGCACCGCTGCTGCGCGCCGCGGCGATGAGGCGATCGATGCGCAGGTACGATTCCGCCGGCAGCGGCTCGCCGATGCATACCGCCTCGTCAGCCGAAGCGACGTGCAGCGCCTGTGCGTCGGCGCGCGAGTACACCGCGACGGTGGCATAACCCATCGCCTTGGCGCTGCGCATCACGCGCATCGCGATTTCACCGCGGTTCGCGATGAGCAGTTTGTGGAACGGCGTGTTGCGCTTCATGGCCAATCTTTCGTCATGGCCGCGCCACGCCGAACTGCATCGCCTGCGGCGCGCGGCGCTCGGCCTCGCGGCAGATCGACAGGGTGGTGGCGAGCACGGCGCGCGTGTCGCGTGGGTCGATCACACCGTCGTCGAGCAGGCGCGCACTGGTGGCGAACACACTCATCTGGCGTTCGAAGTTGTCGACGATCCTGGTCTGCAGCGCGTCGAGTTTGGCGCGGTCCACCGCGACCCCCTTCCGTTCGGCGGCGGCTTCCTGCACGATCGCCATCGTCCTGGCGGCCTGTTCACCACCCATCACCGCCGTCTTCGCATTCGGCCACGAGAAACAGAAGCGCGGGTGGAAACCGCGCCCGCACATGCCGTAGTTGCCCGCGCCATACGACGCGCCGCAATACAGCGTGATCTGCGGCACCGTCGCGTTGCTCACCGCCTGGATCATCTTCGAGCCGTGTTTGATCATGCCGGCCTCTTCGTGCGCACGACCGACCATGAAACCGGTCGTGTTGTTCAGGTACAGGATCGGCGTGCGGGCCTGGCAGCAGGCCTGGATGAAGTGCGTCGCCTTGTTCGCACCCGCCGTGTCGATCGGCCCGTTGTTCGTGATGATGCCCACCGCGTGGCCCTCGATGTGCGCGTTGCCGCACAGCGTGGCACTGCCATAGCGCTCGCCGAACACGAGGAACGCGGAGTCGTCGACGAAACGCGCGATGACTTCGCGCATGTCCACCGGTCGTTTCGCATCGAGCGGCATGATGCCCAGCAGTTCGTCGGCGTCATGGCGCGGCGGCTTGAACGGGCGCGCTGGCTCGGGCGGCAGTGCTGCGTTCCAGTCGATGTGCGCCAGCACCTCGCGCGCCAGGGCGATCGCTTCGCGGTCATCTTCGGCGAGGTAGTCGCCCAGGCCCGAAATACCGGTGTGCATTTCGGCGCCGCCCAGGTCTTCCTCGCTGGCGATCTCGCCGGTCGCAGCCATGAGCAGCGGCGGCCCGGCGAGAAACGCGCGCGAACGGCCGCGCACCATGATGATGTGGTCCGACAGGCCGGTCTGGTAGGCGCCGCCGGCGGTGGAGCTGCCGTGCGTGACGGTGACCACCGGCAACCCGGCCGCCGACAGGCGCGCGAGATTGCGAAACAGGTTGCCGCCACGCACGAATTCTTCGACCCGGTAGGCCAGCAGGTTCGCACCGGCACTCTCGACGAGCTGGATGAAGGGCAACTTGTTCTCAAGCGCCAGCTCCTGCACGCGCAGTTGTTTGTCCAGCCCCATGGGCTGCAATGCGCCGGCGTCGATGCCGGAATCGGACGCGCTGATCATGCATCGAATACCACTGACGGTGCCGATGCCGGAGATCACGCCAGCGCCCGGAATGCTCTTGTCCAGGTCCGGCGTGTCCAGGCCGAAGCCGGCGAGCGAGCTGATCTCCAGAAACGGCGTGCCGGGGTCGAGCAGCAGTGCGAGCCGTTCGCGCGGCAGCAGCTGACCGCGTTTCTCGAACCGCTCGCGCGAGCCCGCCGAGGCGTCGCGAGCACGCTGTTCCAGCTCGCGCACGCGCTGCAACAGCGCCAGCATGCCGTGCCGGTTCGCGTTGAAGTCGGCAGATCCGATGGAGATGCGGGATTCGATGATGCTCATGATCGGGATAGTGTCTGGCAACGGGCTGCACCGAACGGGTCCGGACCGACGGGGCCTCCTACTCCGGCTCTATTGTCACTGACCGGCTGCGGTTCATAGGGAACCCACGCGCTTTCGCATCCTTGGAGCGGGCCGATGCCGACACTTCTACCGTCGCGTTTGGAGGCCTCGTGCAGCTCACGTTTCGCCAATCCGGCGCACCGGTGGATGGGAACGGCGCTACATCGTTCAGGATGATCCATCGCAACTTGCCGCGGCCAAACGCCTCATCAGCGGCTGCGTCGCTGAGGGCTCGACGCTGTTCGTCCCTGTGACCGTCATGCTCGAGTTGGAGTGGATGCTGCGGTCGAGCTTGGAGTTCGGCAAGGACGATGTGCTGACGACGCTGTCCAGCCTCCTCTCGGCAGCCGAGCTGACTTTCGAGTCTGTGCGCGCGCTTGAGACCGCGCGCAAGGCCGGTGAACTGCCTGCGGATACCGACACCGCCACGCTGCTCGATTTTTTTTGCGATGACGATCCAGGGCCTGGCCGTTCAAGCCAGGAATGGCGCGAAGCCGGCCATGCTCAAGCGACTTGCCGAGCTGGCGATGCAGGCTTGGCCGGCGCCATAGGGCAACGGCCTGGGCTGCATTCGCCGCCAGCTGCCCGGCCCCCCAGGCGCCTGGCCCCTTCGCCAGCGAACGGATACCGCACAATGACTCATGCGTCCGATGCGCCCCCATGCAACCGAGTCTGACCCGACCCTGCAAGCCCAATTCCATGGTTGGCAGCGGCGCGGTTTCGTTCTGCGCGTGTGCGCGTTCGTTGCCGTGTCCGTGGTGGCGCCGGCGCGTGCCTTCTCGCTGTTTGGGGGCGCGCCGGAATGGCCCAAGATCAAGAAGGACACGCGGGAGCGCCACCCTTCCGTGCCCCAGCTCACCACACAGCAGCTGCACGCCTGGCTGACGGATGCCTCCCGAGCGCCGCCGCTGTTGCTGGATGCCCGCGCGCCGCACGAGTACGCGGTCAGCCACCTGCGCAGCGCCAGGCTGGCGCCCGATCTGAGCGCGGCGCTGAGCGTGCTGCAAGGCCTGGCCTCGGACACACCGGTGGTCGTGTACTGCTCGGTCGGCGTGCGTTCCTCGGCGCTGGCCGACAAGCTCATCGGCAAGGGTTGGCGCAACGTCAGCAACCTGGAAGGCTCGCTGTTTGAATGGGTGAACCTCGGCTACCCGGTGTTTCGCGCGGCGGTGCCGGTCACCAAGGTGCATCCGTACAACAAGACCTGGGGCACGCTGCTGGATCGCAAGCTCTGGGACGATTCCGCGCAATGAGCCCTTTCTTGGCCACAACCAAGGCACTGATGAATGCAAGTCTCTGATCAACCGGTCCTGCGCGACGTCGTCCTCCTCGGCGGCGGCCACAGCCACGTGGGTGTGTTGCGCCGCTTTGCCATGGCCCCCCAGCCCGGGTTGCGCCTGAACCTGATCTGCAGCGACAGCCACACGCCGTACTCCGGCATGCTGCCCGGCTACGTGGCCGGCCACTACGGCTTCGACGAGGTGCACATCGACCTGGACCGGCTGTGCGTGTTCGCCGGCGCGCGCTTCTTCCGCGCCGAGGCGGTTGGCATCGACCGGGCTGCACGGCGCGTGCTGTGCCGCGGCCGGCCACCGATTGCGTACGACCTGCTGTCGATCAACATCGGCTCGACCCCGCAGATGGCCGAAGTGCCCGGGGCCGACGAGTTTGCCGTGCCGGTCAAGCCGATCCGGCAGTTCAACGAACGCTGGCTGGCACTGCTGGAGCGCGTGCGTCGCCACCCGGGCCGCACCACCATCGCGGTGGTGGGCGGTGGTGCCGGTGGCGTCGAGTTGACCCTGGCCATGCAATTCAGGCTGCGCAACGAGCTGCGTGCCTTGGGTCGAGACCCGGACGAACTTTCCTTTCACCTGTTCACCGCCAGCAGCGAGATCCTGCCCACCCACAATTCAGGCGTGCGCCAACGATTCGAGCGCGTGCTGAAGCAGCGCGGCGTGGTGATGCACTGCGATGCGCCCGTGCGCCAGGTGTCGGCCAGCAGCCTGACGGACGAAGCGGGCCAGGTCTGGAGCGCCGACGAAGTGATGTGGGTCACCCAGGCCGGCGGCGCGCCCTGGTTGCAAGGCACCGGCCTGGCGCTGGACGCCGCGGGCTTCATCCAGGTCAACGCCGAACTGCAGTCGGTGTCCGACCCCCATGTCTTCGCCGCGGGCGATGTGGCTTCACTCACCGGCCAGCCGCTCGAAAAGGCGGGCGTCTTCGCTGTGCGCATGGGCCGTCCGCTGGCCGACAATCTGCGCCGCAGCGTGCTGGGCCAGCCCCTCAAGCCCTACCGGCCGCAGCGCCGCTGGCTGGCCTTGATCAGCACCGGCGACCAGCATGCGGTGGCCTCGCGTGGGCTCGTCGGTTTCCAGGGCGAATGGGTCTGGCGCTGGAAGGACTGGATCGACCGCCGCTTCATGCGCAAGTTCAGCGAGTTCCCACCGATGGACCCGCACCGCACGCCCAGCCCAGCGGCCGGCCCGCAGGTGCCGCTTTCGAGCGAAGAATCGCAGCAGGCCATTTCCGCCATCGCCATGCGCTGTGGTGGTTGCGGCGCGAAGGTCGGCGCCACCGTGTTGTCGCGCGCGCTGGGGGCGTTGGTGCCCGTGCACCGCGACGAAGTGCTGATCGGCCTGCACGCGCCTGACGACGCCGCCGTGGTGCGGGTGCCCGCGGGCAAGGCCATGGTGCACACCGTGGACTTCTTTCGCGCCTTCATCGATGACCCGTATGTGTTCGGCCGGGTGGCGGCGAACCACGCGCTGGGCGACATCTTCGCCATGGGGGGCGAGGCCCAGACCGCCACCGCCGTGGCCACCGTGCCACCGGGCCTTGAAGCCAAGGTCGAAGACCTGCTGCTGCAGATGATGACCGGCGCCGTGGAGGTGCTGAACGACGCCGAATGCGCGCTGGTGGGCGGGCACACCGGCGAAGGCCGCGAACTGGCACTGGGTTTTGCGGTGAACGGCCTGATCGACGAATCGATGGGCAGCCTGATGCGCAAGGGCGGCATGCAACCGGGCGATGTGCTGTTGCTGACCAAGCCCATCGGCACGGGCACCTTGTTTGCCGCGCGCGACCAACTGCGCGCCAAGGGGCGGTGGATCGAAGCCGCGCTGAATTCGATGATGCTGTCGAACCGGCGCGGCGCGCAGATCCTCACCCAGCACCAGGCCACGGCCTGTACTGACCTCACCGGGTTCGGCTTGCTGGGGCACCTGGTGGAGATGACGCGGCCGTCGGGCGTGGACGCCGAACTGCAGCTGTCGTCGCTGCCCCTGCTCGACGGTGCGCAGGAATGCGTGCAGGCCGGCATTGTCAGCTCACTGCAACCGGCCAACGTGCGCCTGCGCCGCGCGCTGCGAGACCAGGCCGAATTCGTGCAACACCCGCGTTATCCGCTGCTGTTCGACCCGCAAACCGCCGGCGGCCTGCTGGCCAGCGTGCCTGCCGACCGGGCCGAATCTTGTGTAGCCGCGCTGCGTGAGGCCGGCTACCCGCGCACGGCCATCATCGGACGGGTTCTGGCCCAGGGCGACGCGCTCGAGCCGATTCGGCTGGTCGCGTGAACCAAAGCGGGAGCGCGCCGGGTACGCCAGGCCGGCGGCCGCGTTGACTTCATCGAGTTTGGAGAATTTGGTTTGGCTTCACTCGCTCGGGCTGGCAAGCTTGGCTCACGATGAACCCTGCCGCCGCCCCTTCGCTCGCCTTCCCGGTATTCGTTCAGGGCCTCGCCTTGAGCCTCGGCCTCATCGTGGCCATCGGTGCTCAGAACGCCTTCGTGCTGCGCCAGGGCCTGCGCCGTGAGCACGTGGGCAGCGTGGTGCTGTTCTGCGCGGTGGCAGACACCGTCCTCATCGCGGCAGGCGTTCTGGGCATGGCGCAGGCGCTGGGGCAGCGCCCTCACCTGGCGCGGGCACTGGCATTCGCAGGGGCCCTCTTCCTGGCGGTCTACGGCTGGCGAGCACTGCGCCGCGCGCGCGAGGAACACCGACTCGATGCGGCCGGCGACGGCTCAGCGCTGAGCCTGAGCGCGGCGGTGGCGCAGGCAGCGGCCTTCACGCTGCTCAATCCGCATGTCTACCTGGACACCGTGCTGCTGGTCGGCAGCATCGGCGCGCAGCAGCCGCCCGGGCTTCAGGGCTGGTTCATTGCCGGTGCCAGCGGCGCCAGCCTGGCCTGGTTTGCGATGCTCGGTTTCGGCGCTCGCTGGCTGGCACCCTGGTTCGCCCGACCCAGGGCCTGGCAGCTTCTGGACGGCCTGATCGGTGTCACCATGTTCGTGCTCGCGGCCATGCTGGTGAGACACGCGCTGATTGGAATGTGATCACGGGGCAGGCGTGAGCGACAGGGCGTTGGGCACAGCTGGCGCGAACCGCCTGCGTCGGCTTTCTACCGGGCTGATGGCTGCAAGGGTCTGGTGCTCTCGACCCGGAGCGGTTGTACGCCGACGTGAACTGGCGGACCGAATGCCGCCACTCAACCTGGCTCGCCGCTGTGTCGCGTTGACATCCAGCGCGCCCACGCTCTGTCGAAGGCTACGGGATGAGCTATGGCTCAAGGCGGCTGCGAAGCAAGTCGCGACGTACGCTGTCGCACAGACCACGCAGTGCACTCCTGTCATAAACCAAGACCGATGGCCACGTGTTGCCGTTGGCCCGATTGCATTGATCCTGAATGGAGAGCGAGATGGCGCGGAGCTACTTGATGCTTGGCTTGGCCCTTGGTGCGATCGTGACTGCACCAGCAGGCGCCCAGGTTCAGAAGGAATGGCAAGCACCCGACATCGGCAAACTCGCCGATGACGCATTCGGCAAATCGGTGCGTCACGGCAAGGCCTTGATGGAGCAAACCTACAAGCACATCGGTCCCGAGGTCAAGGATGTGAAGCAGCGCTATGCCGGCAACAACCTTGCCTGCGTGTCCTGTCACGTCGATGCCGGTGGCCGCAAGTTCGGCAACCCCTGGATCGGTACCTTCGTCAGTTTCCCGCAGTACCGCGGCCGCGAAGACGCCATCTCGACCACCGAAGAGCGCATCAACGGCTGCATGGAGCGCAGCATGAACGGCCGCAAGCTGCCGCTGGACAGCGCCGAGATGAAGGCCATGCTGTCGTATCTGAAGTTCCTGTCTACCGGCATCGCCGTCGGTGCGCAGATCGAAGGCGCGGGCACCTTGAAGCTCAAGCTGCTGGATCGGGCCGCCGACCCGGTGGCCGGGGAAAAGGTCTATGCCAGCACCTGCGTGGCCTGCCATGGCGACAAGGGTCAGGGCCTGCGCCGCGGCAAGTCGGGTGATGCCGACGGCTACCAGTTTCCGCCGCTGTGGGGCCCCGACAGCTACAACACCGGCGCCGGCATGGCCCGCATCACGCTGGCTGCCGGTTTCATCAAGGGCAACATGCCCAGCGGCGTGACGCACACCAACGCCATGTTGACCGATGAGCAGGCCTTCGACGTCGCAGCCTATGTCAACAGCCAGCCGCGGCCGGTCAAAGCCAGGCTCGAAGCCGATTTTCCGGCGCGCAAGAACAAGCCGGTGGATGCCGCGTTCGCGCCCTACACGCCGGGCTTCTCGGCCGAGCAACACAAGTACGGGCCGTGGCAGCCGATACAGCAGGCGCGCGAGAAGGGAGCAACTCCGCCTCAATGAGCGGCCCGCGCGCGGCGGCATCGACGATCAGCGGCGACGATCCGTCGCTCCCTGACACCGCGGGGCATCGCTTCCGGGATGATGTTCCCCGACTTCGATGTCCAGCGTGCCAGACGGCAACCGCTGTGTCACGAATAACGGATTCGGCCTCCCACCGGGTGCTGGCGAAGCTGTTCGCATCACCATCTTCAACTGACAGATTCATCAAGGAGCATGCAAGTGGAAGACGCAAATGTTCAACTGGTTCGCACCGGCGCCCACACAAGGGAGACCTGGCAGCCGCTGGCGCACTGTTCGCCGACGACATCGTCTGGCATCAACCGGGCAACGGCGCCTTGTCGCGCACGTACCGCGGCAAGGGCGAACTCTTCCCTCTCCTGGGCCGACTCATGGAACTCAGCCAAGGCACGTTCCAGATTGACCAGGTGCGCTCGGTCATGGTCAATGGCGACCGGGTCGCGGCTACCATTCACTTTCGCGCCCAGCGCAGCGGTGCAGAGCTGTCCATGGACGGTGTCGACCTGATGCGTGTGGCAGATGGGCTCATCCGCGAGGTGTGGCTCTTCTCCGGCGACCAGGATGCGGAAGACAAGTTCTGGGATGGGGCAACGAGCGCTGCACACGCCTGATCCCACGCAGTCGACGCGCGCCTCGCGGCGAGAGGGTCATCGTCGCGCGGGCCGTCTCGACCGGTCGTTCAATGCGATGACGCAGTGCGAGTACTCGGCGCTGTCGTCGCAATCGGCGCCCTGGCCGCCACGTGCGAAATGCCTAAG